>JANODW010000539.1:0-6627 GCA_031412875.1 Pirellula sp.
CCGCATCGAATAAGGGGATCGAATCGAACAAAGGGATGGATTTCGCCAGCTTGCAGCAGATGTTAGAAAGCCAGCGAGAACGCAATCCTCGCATCGCCGTACCCGATTGGGAAACCATTTCGCCCAAATTGCCTCCAGGTCTGTACCGGCGACCTCTGCAAATCCGGTGGAGTCGCGTCGTTGTGGGCTACCAACCCAAATTGGGTCCCGCTTGGATAAAATGCTTGCGTGTGTTCGAGCAAGAAGCGCACCAGGATCGCGTTTTTGAGGAGAGTGTGTTCTGGGTCGTGACCAACGCTCTGAAGTGCTTTTACTGCATGGGGCATTGCGAGATGCTGATGGAAGTCGGCGGTTTGAAACAATCCGGGATCGCGGATCGAACCAGTCGATTGGCGAGCGGGGATTGGTCCACGTTTTCTCGGGCAGAGCAAGTTGCATTTGTGTTTGCCAAGAAGCTGACCGAGGCTCCGACCACGGTCGGAATCGCGGATGTACAAAGCCTGCGAGATGCGCTGGGCGACACCCGCGCGATCGACTTGATTTGGTGGGCTAGTCGATGCCAATTCATGACCAAAGTTTCCGATGCGTTTCAGCTTCGTTTGGAAAGGGAAAACGTGTTCGCAGATTAAGTCCTTTGCGAGCCTCACCCAGCTTACGCCCATCAATCATGGTCTGGAGCTAGTCGCACCCCATCTTTATGAACATATCAGGAAGCTGAGTCCCGGCGGTTATGAATACCAGGCTTCTTTTTTAAGAGCGCTTTCCAACAGGCCCTCGCGAACCTGGGCGGCGATCGATGAATCTGCTCGCAGTTCAGACAACAGGGGAAGCTCCGACGATTGCGATAGCTTGGCAACAACGGCGTCATAAAGACGGTCGACGATGATATGGCCAGCTTCCATGTCCGATCGCAGATAGAAAGCGATGGTTGTATCCGAGACCGATTTGGGCACTTCGGCATCTTCGACTTGCAACAATCGTCGAATCGCCTGTCCCACTGCGGTCTCCGATTGTCCGATGCGGATTCGGAGCGCCTCCCACGCGCTCTTCCAATTCATCACGCTCTTCCAATTGGGCAAGTTTTCCAGTTGCAGATCTTTTTGCGACATCCATCCGCCAAAGGTATCGTCCCAATCGGGTCGACCGACGACGAGCGCTTGAGCAAGTCCCTTCTCCGGTTCACCGTTGTCCACGATTCCGATTTTTGCAAAGCCCGAGTCGTTGAGGATATTGGTGGGCGTATGAATGCCGGCGATCGGCGGGATCCCCAGGACGGCCAAGTTTCTGGCCGCACGCGGGACCAGTTGGGTGACGGGGTACGGTAACGTAGCGATGCCCGCGCGTTCGAACGGGACGCGAATGAGGTTGGTGCAACTGGCGCAAGAACCGCCAAATTCTTCTGGAAAGTAGCCGCCGGTTGGGACTCTCCTCGCCTGAAAATCGAACGCAAAGGTTTCCATGGTATCGATGGCGTCGCTCAAACGTTGACCGATATCCGATGGCAATGCATTTCCCCCGATATTGGGCCTTACCCATTCCGAGTACCAAGAGAACTCCGGATGAAGCGCGGTGGTGATCGGGATACATCGCCAACCTCCTTCGTAGATCTCAACCGCCGAGGGTTGATAGAGAATGCGACTCGTGGAAGGGTCCAGCACGCGACGGGTAATATAGAGCATGGCGTGAGGCGCCACTCCAGGTTGTTCCAGGAAACTTTCCAAAAGTCCATCGCCGGGATGGTTCAACTCAACAATTCCAATGTCTCCCGACCGCAACTCGATGCCTCGCACCCGAACCCGATCGGGATCGCCTGCACAGAACTCGACCTCTGTCATGGGGGCCTGAGTAAGCCATTGAGACGGATCCAATCCGCCGGTCTTTCGCGAGGGACGAAACCTTGGGAGGCGTTCGGGGCCCAACCGCAAAAACCATTCTGAAGACGCGGCCAACTCGCTCAACCCCGCCCGTGCCTCTTCGGCAATGGCGTGCTCGGACAGCAGTTGGCATAACGCGGCCGCAGAGAGAGAATCACCGACCCGATGCTGCTGGTCCAACAGACTTCGTACCGCATCTCCTCGCAGGAGTGTCCGAAGTTGCGCGATGAGCATGCATATTTGCCTCAAATCGTTTTTGTCAGCTTGGCCCGCAGCCTCGATGAAGTGCTCCGCAATTCGCTTCGCCCACAAAGATCGAAGGTACCGGAGCTCCACGATTTCCGCCGCAGAAGTATGATTGGCGAGGGCATCGTAACTGCGATTGACGTCCCGAAGATACTGGATTCTCTGTTCAAGAGTGGATTCGGCAAGAATCGGAGCCCAGCCTCGCATGCGGTCCACGAGAAGGTGAGGATTCCTCGCTGTGCTAAGCAATTCAAAAACCGATCACAAAGAAATGGTGGGACAACGCTGGGATTTCCCCCTAGTATACATGAGTCCGCGTTTTTTTCGGAACACCATGAAACGGCGATCTACCAACCGTATCCCATCGCCCGCCTTTTCGCTTCCGCCTTTGGCTCGATTTGGTTTCGAGTGGCCTCGGGCAGCGGATTCAAGAATCCCCGCGGCCGTCCTCCGACCACCTCTGGGCCAATGTCATTGAGCGGATAAGGATCAAAAGAAGCAGCCCGATACTTTTGCCGATCTTCCGACCCCTGGCCAAACATCCCGCCGCTCCACCGTTTCGAACCCAGTTGGGAACCTTGGCACCCAACAAAAAAGACGGCAACGCAGACCATTAGAGCTCGATGACTAAGCCTGTTTCGTTCGATTCGCATTTTGCCCTCCACTGGTTTTGCGATTTTCATCTTCCCTCCATGAATCATCCACTTCAATGCTATCGATTATGCGATGCCAACTGCTAGACTGATTCAACATAATATTGCCATATTGCGAGCCCACTTCGGTTAAGCAATGCAAGCTTGCGGATTGCAGCAGTCAAGAAAGATTTGACCATTGGATAAATATGTACTCACATGAAGGTTGCGAACCCCAACATCCAATGATTGCAATTGTTGGGTTTAGCGCACGAGCGGCAGCGCAATGCGCCGCGCGAGACGGTTTGGGTGTGATCGCCGTGGACATGTGTGCCGACAGGGATTTGATCCCCGAATGCGAAATGCACCTTCGGTTGAACGATGCGAATTGGCCTAATATTCTCAACGCAAAATATCCGGCAGTTCCAATGCTGTTCACCGGCGGTATGGAGCATCGAAGCTCATCGATCGATCAGTGCCATCGGGTGGCCAAGAGGTTTGGGGCCACGGGTGAGCAAGTGCGTGCCATGCGAAACCTGGATAGCTGGGCAGAATGGGCTAGGGGTGCAGGCATCGCTTGGCCAATCACGGTTCGCGACGCGCATCAATCAAGTTCCATGCTGGCGAAAGACCCGCGTCGTCGTTGGCTTCTCAAGTCGCTTCACAGCGCCGGAGGAACCGGCACGATCGACGTAACCGCCACCCTTTCACTTGGCGATTCCATCCCCCTGGAACAAGAGAACCGTTACATTCAAGAACGCTTGCCAGGCGAGAGTATTGGAGTGACTTTTCTGAGCAGCGAGTTTGGATGCGCTGTCGTCGGCGCGGCGTTGGCTTGCCCGAGCGACACTCCCTCGCGGACTAAAGAATTTCGATACGACGGATCGGTTGGACCCATCCCCCTTTCGAATCTACAGTATTGCCAACTGCAACGATTTGCAGAATGCGTGTGGCGGAAGACGGAGTTGCGAGGTCTATGGCAAGCTGACTTTTTGCTTCATGAGGACACTTGGACATTGCTAGAAGTCAACCCGCGATGGAGCGCCAGCATGGATCTGCTCGACTATGCAAAAGACTATGCAAAAGACAATGCAATCGCCCCTTCAACAGGACTTGGCCTGGTGCGATCGCATTGCGACGCAATCTGTTGCAGCCTCAGCAAATCAACCTTCGAGCAGTTTTCCCACACCGGATGGAATCTGTCTGATGCAACGATCCCATCCGAATCCAACACGATGTTGGGAAAGCGAATAGTGTATGCGGATGACACTATCCGAATCAGTCAGGCTCAATCGGATTCTTGGTGGAGCCGTCGTTGGCATCGTGAAGTGCTAGCGGACGAAGGGGACTGCTTCTTTGCAGACATCCCAGAGGCAAATACGACGGTAGAGAGTGGTGGACCGCTACTCACCGTCATGAGCAAAGGGAACTCAGTGGAATCCATTTTGAAAGCACTGCGACACGCGTCCATTTTCGACTCTGGATCTTAAGCCGTTGTAAAAGCATCCGATGCTCTGCGAAATTTACAGCAGTTTTAAGGGGTGCTCTTTTTTTTTCGGACATCTTTGGAGCGAGTGGTTCAGTAAAGGGACCAAATGGTTTATACTAGGGAGTCGTCGAGTTGAACGCTGCCAAAACCGGCCTGTTTTGCTCGCGATTGGATCAATGCCAATCATTGCTTTCTTCATTCCCACTCGGAGCTATTTTTCCATGGCAACCGCGCCGAAAACCCCACGCAAGAAGAAGGCCGTCAAGGAAGTCGACCCGAATGCCCCGCCTGCCCCACCCAAAGTAAAGCGAACCCGCAAAGTCGCCGCCGAACCTCGAATCAAACTTGACTGGGGTGTCTTTAATCAGAATTTGAAACGCGTTGCCGTGTTCGAATACGAGGACCTGAAAAAAGCTGAGAAGCATGTCAAAGAATTGACTAAAGCGACAGGCGATCACTTCCTGCAGAAAATCAAAGAGACGGTCGTCGTCTAGTCCAATACGCGTTGAATCCTCAATGCAATGAATCCACCGATTTCCATATCGGTGGATTTTTTTTGAACCCAATTTCCGCTGGCCTGCGTTGTCGGTTAGGCCAAAAGTTCTTTGATCACTCGCGCGTGTTCAACGCCGGTGAGTTTCAAATCCAATCCCTGGTTTCGAAACGAGAAACGCTCGTGGTCGATACCGAGCAAGTGCAACACGGTCGCGTGGAAGTCCCGAATGTGCACAGGATCCTTGACGATGTTGTAAGAGAAATCATCGGTCTCGCCGTGGATCACGCCCCCTTTAACGCCACCGCCCGCCATCCACATCGTAAAGCATCGGGGATGGTGATCGCGACCATAGTTGTCCTTGCTGAGTCCTCCCTGAGAATAGATCGTTCGCCCAAACTCGCCGCCCCAAATGATTAGCGTCGAGTCGAGCAGGCCTCGCGCTTTCAGATCCGTGATCAAGCCATAAGTCGCTCGATCGATATCTTTGCATTGCGAAGGCAATCGAGCGTTGACGTTTCCGTGATGGTCCCAGTTGTTCAAGTAAACCTGAACAAATCGAACATCTCTTTCGACCATGCGGCGAGCAAGCAACGCTGCGTTAGCAAACGAACCTGGCTTCTTTGCTTCCGCTCCGTAGAGTTCAAACGTGCTCTCGGGTTCGCTCGCAATATTGGTCAGCTCCGGAACGCTTGACTGCATGCGAAAGGCGAGCTCATACTGTTGGATGCGGGTATGGATCTCCGGATCCCCTACCGCTTTAAAGTTCATTTCATTCAAGGCCTTGAGTCCATCGAGTGTTTTGCGCCGGACTTCGGCAGAGACCCCGTCAGGATTGTTGATGTACATGATCGGATCGCCGCTGGATCGGAAACTGCACCCCGAGTGTTCGCCGGGCAAGCAGCCCGAAGACCAGAGCCGTGCCGAGATGGCCTGGATCTGTTCGGTGTTGGTTGGCTGCGCCACGAATACGACGAAGGTAGGGAGGTTGTTGTTCATGGAGCCCAAACCGTAGGACATCCACGATCCGATGCATGGACGGCCCGTGACCATGTTTCCGGTCTGCATCAGAGTAATCGCAGGCTCATGGTTGATGGCTTCGGTATGCATCGACCGGATGAAGCACATTTCGTCAACCACCTTGGCGGTTTCCGGAAGCAGTTCCGAGATCCACATTCCGCTTTGGCCGTGTTGAGCGAATTTGTATTTGGAGGGCGCAATCGGAAAACGTGCTTGGCCACTGGTCATCGTCGTCAGGCGTTGTCCGTTGCGAACCGACTCTGGCAAATCCTTGTCGTACCAGTCGTTCATTTGCGGTTTGTAGTCGAACAAATCCATCTGCGATGGGCCGCCCACCATGTGCAAATAAATGACCCGTTTGGCCTTTGCCGGGAAGTGGGGCAAGGTCGCGAGGCCTCCGGCAAGGCCGTTGGGCGCGGCGTTCGCTTCCTTGGCATTGGCTACCGTTGGAAGCCCCAATGCAGCCAGCGCGCCCAGCCCGAGCGCATTGCCACCCTGCCGAAAAAACTGCCGCCGCGTCTCGCTTTGAACATACTGCTCAAGGAGGGGATGAATCGATTGAGAATGCATCATTGACTCTATTTGGTGAGGACTTCGTCCAGATTCATAAGTTCGTTAACCAGCATGGTCCAAGCGGCCAATTCGCTGGCATCCAAGCTTTCGTTCGGTTTGCTCTCGCCGATCGCAATCAATTTTTTTGCTTGCTCCGGTTGCTGCTTGTAGAGGGCTAGGAGTTCATTGAGATTTTCCAAAACGATTCCCAGTTCCTGAGCCCGAAACGGTCGCGAGACCAGACGAGACGCGATCGATTGTGCGCGAGCACCGGGATCGACGCCCAGGCTTGTATCCAAAAGGGTGGAAGTCGCTAACGCG
>JANODW010000540.1:0-9610 GCA_031412875.1 Pirellula sp.
CGTCAACGATCACTTTGGCGATTGCGACTGTGGAATGGGATAAGACATTAAACCCATTCTCGCGCAAAGGCGCAAAGAACAGCCGTGTTTTGATTTCCTTTGCGCCTTAGCGCCTTTGCGCGAGACAATACGACTGATCGCCCAGTTGTTCACGATTGCAAGAATCTTTGCGCAATTCGGCGTTCTCCGCGGTTAGTCTTCGGCGGTTAACAGTAGATCGCTTTTGCCGAAAGGGATTTCGCAATGTCTTGCACCGGACGTCGTTTGGTTCTCAGCCATTTCCGTTATCGTCGAAATGGCTTGGGCATGTATAAAACGGACGGATGAGGAAAGCCCAATCGTTTGTCGACTAAGTTGAATAGTTTGTCGCCTGAAAAATAGCGGCGAAGGTTTTCGCAGATCAGATGTGTTGTGTCATCCGTGCGATTGGCCGCTTGTGCACCCACATGCGGTGTGATAATCACATTCGGATACCCCCATAGCGGACTTGAACTCGGCAGGGGCTCGATATCTGTCACGTCCAAACCAGCGCCTGCAAGATGGCCGCCGGCTAACGCTCCGCACAGATCCGCTTCGTTGACGCAAGAACCCCTTGCGACGTTGATCAAGTAAGAGTCTTTGGGCATCGCAGCTAGGATCTTCGCGTCGACCACCCCACGGGTCATCGCGTTGAGGGGCAGTGTCAAAATGAGCACCTGCGACCAGGCTGCCAAGCGTTCCAGTTCCGAATGGGGCAGGAGCTGTTCGACCCCCTCGGGCTTTTGTTCTGGAAAGTAGTCGGTAGCGCGCATCCTCACATCGAATGGCTTCAAGATATCGACCAGTCGCCGCCCATTGCCACCTAGTCCAACGATGCCTACTCGTTTTCCATGCAGGTCATCGGTGGGTCTCCGAACGAATTCTTTGTTCTGCCACTGCCGATAAAAAATGGGGATCCCACGCAGCAATCCCAGGAGCAGGGCCAGCGTTTGCTCGGCAACTTGGTTTGCGAACAGCCCCGAAGCGCTGCACACCACGATATCGGAGTCGATGACGGCAGGATGCAAGCAATGGTCGAGACCGGCGGCAGACGATTGGATGAATGTCAGACGGCCTTCCGCCACGACGTCTTGCCACGGAACGGGCACCTTCGCATGCCCGACGAAGATATCGGCATCGAAGATGCGTTGTGCAATCGTATCTTGAGTCGCTTCGATAAGGACCGCATGGGGAGCAGCGTTCTGCATCTGCTCCCGGTGACGGTCTTGTGTCGGAAAACAATAGACAAGATTGGTCACGAGGTTACGCTAGATCCCGATCTTCGAAAAGGAGCAAGCCGATAAGAGTCGCGGCGATTCCATAGATCGTGGTGTAGATGAGCACACTCGCGATGACCACCCATGGGATGCTCACTTCGGCATCGATGGCGGCCTCCATGGAGAAATGGCTAAGGTTGGGAATGACGGCTGAGATCAGTTGTGAAAAGAACTCGACCAGCGGCAATCCTCCCGCAGCGGACTCGACGATGGTGGGAGTCAAGTGTCCAAGGAGATAGATGGAAAAACAGATCGTGAAGTTGGCCAACAAAGAAAATCGTGTTCCCAATGCAACCGAAAAAGCGCCTAGCACGACCGCTTGAAAAAAGGCCAACGCTAGACCGGGGATCGTTTGCATCATCTCTTGGTGGCATTGTTGCCACAGAGGTTGCTCCAACGAATTCTCTCTCGCCTCATAAATGGGTTTGTACGCGACCGCCAAAAGCTCGATCGTCCCGAGAACCAAAAACATCAGCATGACGATCCAAACCACCCCGAGGATTTTTCCGATGATGAACGATCGTCGGTGTATGGGTTTGCTGAGGAGCGTCAATGCGGTTCGACCTTCGATTTCTTCATTGACCGAGGTGCTAGCGGACCATACGGCTTGAAAGGTCGCAGCGATCAGGATCAACGTAACGCCGCAATCCTTCAGCAGCTTGATGTCTTCACCGAGCGTGTGAAAAGGCAAGAACACAAAAAGCAAGATCGAAAGGGCGACGATGATGATCAGGATAATAGGGAGCGGCTGCGACAATTCGCTCTTTGCGGCCGAAAGGGCGATCGCGGCCACTTTTGGCGAGACCGCTTGCATGAGCATAAAGAGCAAACCGAAGATCACGACAAAAATGGACACAAGAACGAAGGTCGAGGATTCTCTCACCGTCGGAGTGGAGATGACACGCACCTCGAGGTTCGCGGCATCGATCTCCTGGTTTTGAACGTAGACCTCTGCACCGGCGGCCAGAGGAAGTGGGCATTCGGCCGCTCCCATCTTGACGTTCCAAATCAATGGCCGCTTTGCTTCGATGGTAAAGGGTTTGGAGCGAACTTCGGCAATGTTCGGCGCATCGATCAAAACCAACCGGCGATTCGAGCTGATTTCCACTTGGCCCAAAATGCTGGGGTCATATTTCAGTTCGATCTTTTGAAACGCAGAGTCCTGCTCGTCCGCTTTGGCACCCGAAACTTCGAATTTGAAAGTCTTGTCGTTCGCTGCAAACAATTGAGGAATGCCCTCGATCGCAGCCATCGGCTTTTCCACTAAGAACGTCGACGCCAATCCGATCAGCGATAAGCCGACCAGGGAAGTGAGCATGTAAAGCCCGATGCCTTCGAAAAAGAGGGCTCGCAGTTCACCCAGAAATCGAGGGGAGGAACAAAACAGAACCGACCAAACGATCACGCCAATCATCATTGTCAAAGCGACAGAAATCATAGCCCATTCGTCGTTCGCGAACGTTCCACCCATCCCGAACAAAGCCTGCCCTTCGGCGCTCACCTTGGCATAAATCGCATTGGCCCCGCCCAGCAACAACGTTATCACCAGGGCCGCCACGTGGGCCGATCCATCCCGGCGAAATTGCTCAAAGCGAGTGACTTTTGAAAGCAGATAAAAAACCATCAAAAAGAGGGCCAGTATCATCAATCCCAACAGGACCCCGCCCCCGAGAAACCAGACCGGGGTCAGCCATCGCGACATCCAAAAATCGGTTGCCGCGAACACTGGAACAGGGAGATCGAATGCCATAGCAGATTAGCTCGAAGCGAATTCAAAAAAGGGTTAATAGTTCGGCTGATACGCCAACAGGGATAGGTGGGTTCGTCTGAATTCCGCGAAGGGCCTTAAGATATGCCAAAAATCAATCAAGGGTGAGTGGTAGGAAAGCAAAATCCATCGCAATTGCACCCGATTTGCTCGGGACGGATTCAAGGCTGGCTTGAGTGGCACCGTTGGGGTATCATCAACGTGGGTCGAGCCGTTTGATGGATTGGTTCCCAGTTCGACCTGCTTCTAACACGTTCGGCTGAGGTAGTTTGCTTTGTTTCGTCAAGGAAAACCGGGGTTTCTCGCGCTCGAAGATGGTACTGTTCTCGAAGGCGTTTCCATTGGCGCCGACGGCGAAATGGAGGGCGAGGTTGTATTTAACACCTCTATTACCGGCTATCAAGAGATTCTCACCGACCCCAGCTACCGCGGTCAGATCGTCACGATGACCTATCCGATGATCGGAAACGTTGGGATCAACGAAGAGGATTTGGAGTCGGCTTTTCCCCGCATTGCTGGTTTTGTCGTTCGCGAATGCAGCCGTCTTCACAGCAATTTCCGGTCGAAAGAATCGCTGCCAGACTATTTAAAGAAACATGGAATCGTCGCTTTGTCGGGAATCGATACGCGAGCCGTCGTTCGCCGCATCCGCGACAAAGGGGCTCTCAAAGGAATCCTCTCCACGATCGATAGCGATCGCGAGTCCTTGGTTGCCAAAGCAAAATCCAGTGCTGGCCTAGTCGGGCGAGATCTTGTCCGGGAAGTCATGCCAAAAGACGCAACCGAATGGAGTTTGCCGATGCATCCGTTGGCCATCCATGGCAGCGAGTCGATCCCGTCGCAATCGCGACCGCACGTGGTCTGTTTGGACTATGGGATGAAGTGGAATATTCCGCGGCACCTATCTCAACGCGGCAATCGTGTCACCATCCTGCCTGGAACGTCGACGGCCGAAGAAGTGTTGTCGCACCAGCCCGACGGAGTCTTCTTGAGCAATGGCCCAGGGGACCCGGAACCGCTTACCTACGCCATCAAAACCATTCAAAAATTGCTCGGAAAAAAGCCGGTGTTTGGGATTTGCTTGGGGCACCAGTTGCTGTCATTGGCGGGTGGCGCCAAAACCTTTAAATTGAAATTCGGACATCGCGGAGGCAATCAGCCCGTCCTCCATTGCCAGACCGGACGCGTCGAGATCACTTCGCAAAATCATGGCTTCGCCGTCCAAGAAGAAGGCTTGCCCGACTGTTTTGAAATCACGCATCGAAACTTAAACGACAATACGATCGCCGGCGTTCGTCACAAAAAAGTGGAGGCGTTTAGCGTCCAATACCATCCTGAAGCGTCCGCAGGCCCTCACGATAGCGGATACTTGTTCAATGAATTCCAGACGGCCCTCGAGCGAAAAGTCGCCGAGCGCTCGGGAGCATAAATCGCAATGTTGGCAAAGCGAGTCATTCCTTGTCTCGACGTGCACCAAGGGCGCGTAGTAAAGGGGACTAATTTCGTCAACCTACGCGACGCGGGGGATCCCGTGCAAGTCGCTCAGCGGTACGAGTCCGAGGGAGCCGACGAACTGGTCTTTTTGGATATCACCGCCAGCCATGAAGACCGCGGTATTATGTTGGATGTCGTCCGCCGTACTGCCGAGCAGGTCTTTATGCCCCTCACCGTCGGTGGCGGCATTCGCACGCTCGATGACATTCGGATGTTGCTGCAAGCGGGATGCGACAAAGTCTCCATCAATTCGACCGCTTGCAAAAACCCCGAATTTGTCCGTCAAGCTGCCGATCGCTTTGGATCGCAATGCATCGTGGTCAATATCGATCCCCGTCGCGTCCTGCGAGATGGCAAAGAGTTTTGGGAAGTTCACATCAATGGCGGACGAACCCCAACGGGTCTCGAAGCCGTCGCGTGGGCCGAACAAGTCGAACAGCTCGGGGCCGGCGAAATCGTCGTCACCAGCATGGACCGGGACGGAACCAAGGACGGCTACGACCTTCCTATTACCTCGGCGGTCAGCCAACGCGTTCAAATCCCAGTGGTCGCCAGCGGCGGCGCCGGTCGCCCCGAACACTTGGTCGATGCGATTCTGCTCGGCAAAGCCGACGCGGTCTTGGCGGCTAGTATTTTCCATTTTGGCGAATATTCCATTTCCCAAACCAAACGAATGATGGCGGAAAGTGGAATTCCCGTCAGGTTGTGATTCCAATTCTTTTCCTACGAGTCACCATAGAATTGTGACTCAAGCAACTTTTCAACACCGACCCAAGAATTGACTATGGGACACGCACCCGCAAAAAAAGAACGAGCTCCCGTTTCCAACACCACTTCCGAGGATCTAGCCGCCTCGTTGCTGGTCGAAAAAAAGGAGCTCGAGGTCGACAAGCTATTCAAGGCTTGCGTCAAACTCGAAGGCAGCGACTTGCACCTCAAAGTAGGGACCCCTCCAATTGTACGGTGCAAAGGAGACCTGAAGACCCTCAATCGCCCCCCGATCGAAGTCGAAGAAATGGTTCGACTGCTCATCCCAATGCTCGATGACCGAAACCGTCGGATCTTTGAAGAAGAGGGAGGAGCTGACTTTTCGTATACCGTAAACGTCGAAGGCGAAAACTGGCGATTCCGAGTGAACATGCTCAAGCAACTCGGCAGGCCAGGCCTGGTGGCTCGTCGCATCAATAACTTTATTCCCAACTTCGAAGGCCTCTTCTTGCCCCCCATCCTCGAAGAGCTATGCAAATTCGATCAAGGCATGATCCTCCTCGCAGGCGTAACAGGCTCGGGAAAAAGCACGACGATTGCGTCCATGCTCAACTGGATCAATCGAAACTATCGCAAGCACATCCTGACGCTCGAAGATCCGATCGAATTCGTGTACAAGGAAGATAAGTGCCTGATCAACCAACGCGAGGTCGGCACCGATGTGGTCAACTTTGACATCGCCATGAAGCACGCGGTCCGCGAAGATCCTGACATCATCCTCGTCGGTGAAATGCGAGATCAAGAAACGTTTATGACAGCCATCCACGCGGCCGAAACGGGGCACTTGGTTTTCGGAACCATTCACGCCTCGACCGCCCCCTCGACGATCGGTCGTATTCTGGATTTGTTCCCAGAAGCATTGCACACCGCTATCCGAAACGCGATGGCCTTTAACATGAAAGGCATCGTCGCGCAGAAACTGTTGCCGTCGATCAAGCAAGGAGTCAGCCGAGTCCCCACTTGCGAGATCATGACGTTCACGCCCATGATTCGAAAACTTATCCTCGAAGGCAAAGATCAAAAACTCTCCGACGCCATTCGGATCGGCGCTCAAGACGGTATGCAAGACTTTACCATGAGTCTTAAACAACTGATCGATGATGGACTGATCGACCGACCCACCGCCTTTGAGGTTGCGCCCAATCCTGAAGCCCTCAAAATGGCGCTCAAAGGAATCAACGTTAGTCAACCTGGTATCATTTGATTCGTCGCACTTCTCCCTTGCACAACCTACTCTTCCCCTAAACTACTCACGTTTGCGAAGTGATTTGCACGAGCAGCCAATATGATTTTCGGAAAAAAGAAACCCAAACCGACTAACGATCAGCTCACCTTTGGCGGCGAGGAAGTCACCTTGCCCGCTCTCGAAATCAAAACGATCGGCATCGCAAAAGACGAAGCCCAAGGTTTGATGATCGCTTCGCGCCAACTGCCCGGCTACCCCGTCGCATTGGTACTTTTAGCCAACGCGATTTCGTCGCGAGCGGACCGCATTCTGATGGACTACTCCGCCCAAGGGGCAATTGTCCGGTATCGCATCGACGGAGTCTGGGAAACACTGCCCGCATTGGATCGACCCACCGGCGACGCAGCGCTGGTCGTCTTCAAAAAAGTGCTGGGGCTGAATCCCGCCGAACGGCGAGCCAAACAAGAGGCCAAGTTCGCGACCAAGTTCAAAGAAATCGATTGGGTCGTTTCCTTTACCAGCGCAGGCGTCCCGTCAGGCGAACGGGTGATCTTTAGCATCGACACGAAAAAAGCCACCATCAAAACGCTTGCCGACCTCGGCATGCGCGATGCCATGCAAGAGTCGTTGCGCAAACTGCTCAATGGCGACAAAGGGATCGTCCTGATCAGCGGTCCCGCCGGACAAGGACTACCAACCTCCTGGCGAGTGTCCCTAGAAGCTGCGGACAAATACGTTCGCGACTTCGTATCGCTGGAAAACAAAGCCGACCCAGATCCCGAAATCATCAACGTCTTCCAGAATTTCTTCGAACCTGGCGTGGGGGATACCCCGGAAGCCCAGTTCGAAAAAATGCTGCTCCGCCAGCCCGATGTGCTGGTCATGCCCTCGCTTATCAACTCCTATATCGCCGACAGGGTGATCGACCAAATCAATCAGTTGGGCAAACACTCCATCACTCGCATCGTGGCAAACGATGCCGTCGATGCGGTGATCAAGTTGCTCAGCACGTACAAGACCGAAGCCAAAGAAATCCTGCGACGGCTATCAGGGGTCCTCAACCAACGGCTCGTTCGTCGTCTTTGCGACCGTTGCAAACAACCTTTTCAACCAAGCCCCCAACTGCTTCAGAAACTTGGTATCCCAACCGGTCGCGTTCAAAAACTCTTCCAACCCACCATCCCACCCCCACCGGAACAACGGGTGGATGCCAAAGGCAATCCCATCGAAATTGAAATTTGCAAAAAATGCAATGGAAGAGGCTATTTCGGCCGCATGGGGATCTTTGAACTGCTTGTCATCGACGACAAAATGCGGCAAGCGATCAGCAAGAACACCGCCAATCCAGACGCCATTCGCCAGTTCGCCAAACAACAGGGGCATCTGGGATTCCAAGAAGAAGGAATTCTCGCATGCGCCTTGGGCCTGACCTCGCTCCAAGAAATTCAAAAAATGATGGCTGCAAAGTAATTTCAGCCGACGGTCAGCGCGCCGATTCTATAAACTAGGAAGCGGGTTGGGTAATGTTCTCTTATCCATCGGCACCATTCTTTGGTTGGAATCACAGGTCTGAATTTGTCATGAAACGCTTTTTATCATTCGCGTTTTCAGTCAGTGCATGCGCGCTCTCTGCAACCGCTCAAGACGCAAACTGGGATCAATGGCGAGGACCCAACAAAAACGGGTCGGTCGAAACGGGCAAGCCGCCCATCGAATGGAGTCTCGAAAAAAACATCGTTTGGAAAACCGAGTTGCCCGGCAAAGGTAGTTCGACCCCAATCGTCCACGGAAATCAAGTGCTCGTCCTGACCGCAATCAAGACCGACCGCGTCAAAGAAGGGGCTGCGCCGGAGCCTAACGCTGCAGCGCCCACCCCTGCTGGTGGCGCCAGACCCGACGCAGGCGGCCAACCCCCAACCGGCCCCGCCGGAGCGAACGCAGGCCCCGGTGGAGCTGGCGGTCCCGGTGGCCCAGGCGGCGGACCCGGTGGAGCAGGTGGCGGTCCCGGTGGACGTGGTGGTCCTGGCGGTCGCGGTGGACCGGGGCGGCCAGGCGGTGGACGCGGTTTTGGAGGAGGTGGCGCACCCACCAACTACTACCAATTCATGCTGATCAGCTACGACCGAGCAACCGGTGCCAAGCAGTGGGAACAAAAGCTCAACGAGGAAGTTCCCCACGAAGGTGGACACCAAACCAATAATTATGCTTCCTCATCACCCACCACCGATGGCAAACATATCTACGTGGACTTTGGTTCGCGAGGTATCTACTGCTTGGACATGCAAGGCAAACTGAAATGGAAGAAGGCGTTTGGTCAAATGCGCACGGTGGCTTCCTTTGGCGAAGGGGCTTCGGCGACCATCGCGGGAGACAAGCTGATTGTGCCATGGGACCATGAAGGCGAATCCTTTATCGTCGCTTTGAATGCAGCGACCGGCGATGAAATCTGGAGAACGCCGCGAAGCGAAGGAACCTGTTGGGGTACCCCGCTCGTAGTGGAACACAAAGGCCGAACCCAAGTCATCGCCAATGGCAAGCGTGTGCGAAGCTACGATTTTGCAACAGGCAAACAGATATGGGAATGCGGCGGCCAAGTCAGCAACCCGATCCCATCACCGATCCTGCTCGGGGATCAAGTGATCTGCATGACAGGGTATCGAGGGAATGCAATCCAATGCATTTCCTTGGACTCCGAGGGGGATGTGACCGATACCGACAAAGTTCGCTGGTCCAACAACGAAGCGGCTCCCTATGTTCCCTCGGCTGCTCTCTACCAAGGGTACCTGTACCTCAACAAAGGAAATAGCAGTAGCATTTCGGTACTGGAAGCAAGCACAGGAAAAGTGCTGGCAGGACAGAAGCGACTCAACGGCCTCACCGATTTGTACGCATCGCCTGTGGCTGCCTCGAATCACATCTATTTCACAGGACGAGACGGTACGACGGTCGTCTTGAAGCATGGTAGCGATCTTGAAATAGTCGCAACCAACCCTTTAGGTGAGACTATCGACGCTTCTTTGGCGATCGTGGGAGATAAGATTTTCGCCCGAGGTGAAAAGCACTTGTTTTGCATCGGGAGCAAATAGTCGGCAATGGTTA
>JANODW010000541.1:0-4154 GCA_031412875.1 Pirellula sp.
CCGGCGGTTCAATCCGCCCGTGAAGCGGCAAGGGCAATGCAATGTCAGAACAACTTGCATCAGATCAGTCTAGCCACCACTATGTTCCATGACACTTTGCGTTCTTTTCCGCCTGCTCGTTACCAACCCAGACCGGACGCACCCCCCGACCGTGCATGTGGAGGCAGCGAGACTACCTGGCTTGTGCGTATCCTACCCTACCTGGAGCAACGAGCAGCAGAAGGTCGCTGGGATTATTCGAAGAGCTATGCAGATCATATAAAGGAAACACGTGAGTTTACATTGGCAAGTTATTGTTGCCCTTCGCGTCGCTCTCCTTCGGATGCAATTGGAACGGGGGTGATTGCGGGTACAACAACAACATGGATCACTTTGCCGTGTGGCTGCAGTGTGCCCGTTACGACTGCCGGTTCACAGACCGTCAGTGGAGCCGTCGGCGACTATGGTGGCAACCACGGAGATCTTTCTGCAGGCTCTTCTGGTTTGCCAAGCGATTTCTATTATGGTGGCAATGGCAGCGGAGTCATCATCTCCAGTCACGGCAAATGTGTTTCCGGCGTGCCACAAGATTGGTCAGACAAGATTCGCATGAGCGACATCACGGACGGCTTGAGCAATACGATCCTCGCCGGCGAAATGCATGTACCCATGGGAAAGCTCGGCAAGTCACCCGAAGACGCTTTCATATTTAATGGTGACAATGTTTTCAACTCAACGCGCGTTGGCGGTCCAACGGTTCCGATCGTGCAAAACAACCGCGACGAGGCGAACGGGCTTGTGAGCTGGGGAAGCTGGCATCCTGGTGTTTGCCACTTTGCGTTGGCGGACGGAGCCGTTAGGGGAATTTCCAAATCCGTCGATACCGAAACGCTTGGTAACCTATGCAATCGCCATGATGGAAACACCGTTGCTCATAATGAATAAGTCTTCCTCGATCCCCTTGGCAACTCTCTCTGCCATCACCCTGTGTTTGCTGCTTTCGGGTTGTTCCGACCAACTGCGGACGTATCCGGTATCAGGCAAAGTCCAATTCACCACCGGGGGTGCCGTTCATGTCGGTACCGTGGAACTCAAATCTCGTGAACACAATGTGCAAGCCCGCGGCCAGATCCAAAAGGACGGAAGCTTTACGCTCACCACCTACAAAGACGGAGACGGTGCGATAGCGGGAACGCATGATTGCGTCATCGTGCAGTTTGTCATGGCCGAGGGAATCTCACGCCACAAGCCGAGCAGGGTGGGAGTTGTGGATCGCCGTTTTGCAAGCTACTCAACGTCGGGCCTGACAGCAGAAATCTCTCCTGACAAAAAGAACGAGCTCATCCTGGAAGTCGACGGCCTCCTTAAATCCCAGCCCGAAGACCACAAACACTGACGCCCTTCCAAGACAACTTCGAATCGACTCTCGCACGAAACCCCGCAAAGCGGCAACGCGAGCGGCAGGACCATTCCGCCCGTAGGATGGGACCATCGTCCCGTCCGTTCGTCCCGTTTGTCCCGTCCGTTTGTCCCGTTTATTCGTTCGGGACAATGGTCCCAAACTACGGGCTGGTATGTTTCAGCCTGCCGCACGCTTAACGGACTGCGGCATTGCGTCTGCGAAAGAATTAGCCCCGTGCTGGGACCCTAATTGAGGCTGCAAATACTGCCAACACCATTAAAACCAACCCCAACAACATCAATGCCAGGATCGCCCAAACGAACAGGGGTACGTATGGCTGGATATTGGGTGTTTGCTTCACCGTAGCGCGATACCGCTCCGAAAACACAAACTTGCCCTTTTCGGAAAAAAGGAGGTCCAGCAGATAGGAGCCGAGGATCGTGCCAAACGGTATCCCGCATAACCAAAGCACTGCGAAGATTGCTCCGCCAATCCTGCCGACATCATTTAACTTGTACTGCCCCTGGGCAACCAAACCGACCAGTAGCCCCAGAACAGCATAGACCAACGCGTACACAAAAATCACCGCCAAGGACACACCCGTGCCGAGGCCAGTGACAATCAGATAGAGCACAAAACAAACCGCCGCCACGGCGCAGAACAAATAGAGCCCACTGGCGATCGCATTGAGCAACGCAAACCCCTTGATCGCCGATTCGTGTGGCAAATAAAATTTTCGAACAGCGATTGCGTCCCCTGTGGCGGGCTCGCTGAGATAACTACTGGCGGCGTACGACGGCGCCGTACTTGCGTACGGGTTGTCGGGCGCTTGGTAAGGCTTCACGTTAGCAATCGGCGCTGGAATCGAACTTAGCCAATCATTGCTAGTCCCTTTCGACTGCATCTGCACCGGTGCAACGGTTTGTTTCTTTTTGATTTCCGGTCGCTTGGCAGTCGGAGGTTCGGGCTTTTTTGGAATAGGGATGGGTTGGGAGGGTTCTGCGAGTTTCTTGATTTCAAAAACTTGTGAACAATGAATGCACTTCCCGTTGCGACCTTCCATGCCACTTTTGCCTTCGAAGAGCTGCTGGCAGTGAGGGCATTGAAACGCAAAAATCGTATCCAGCTCGGTTTGCTGGGAAGCATTCGAATGAGAGCCGGATGCCGCGATCGTAAAAATGGTTTTGCAATTGGGACAAAGGCCGCGTGTCCCTTCCAACTCCGAATTGCAAACCAGCACAAAATCGCAGCTCGGGCAAGGGATTTGGAGTTTACTCGCGACCGGGCTGATTTCAGCTTTCGGGACGTCTAAAACAGTTTGGCATCCGGGGCACTTGCATTTCTTTCCTTCGCTCCCGTCCGGCACCCGTACTTTTTTGGAACAGCTATAGCAATCGAATTCGATAGGCATTGGTTGACGCAGTACATTGGGAGAGTACTTCAAGCCATTCGGGCCATCAGCAATTCTCGTTGGCACATCAGCTCTTTGGGCATTGAGTGGTAGAGTTTTAGGAAAAATTCGTTTTGGTTGGTAATTTCTGCCAACCAGTCTTCACGACGAAAAACCATCACGGCATCGAATTGCTCTTTGGTGAAGCCCTCGAGTCCATCGGTGGAAAAACTTTTCCAGTCGGGAGTCCACCCGATCGGTGTTTCGTGTCCTGCAATTTTGCCTTGGCAACGTTTTACAATCCACTCGAGCACACGAAGATTTTCGCGAAAACCTGGCCAAAGGAATTTCCCCGAGGCATCTTTTCGAAACCAGTTGACATGGAATATCCGTGGAAGTCGCTGGATGTTTTTTCGCATATTGAGCCAATGCCCGAGATAGTCCCCCATGTTGTATCCGCAGAAAGGGAGCATCGCCATCGGATCGCGCCGCACCGTACCGACGTTGCCCGTGGCGGCCGCGGTCGTTTCCGATCCTTGGGTTGCACCGAGAAAGACACCGTGCGTCCAATCAAACGCTTGGAACACCAGAGGCATGGTGGTGGGACGCCGACCGCCAAAGACGATGGCATCGATTGGCACGCCGTCGGGATCTTGCCATTTCGGATCGATGTTGGGGCATTGGCCGGCGGGGGCAGTGAAACGCGAATTTGCGTGGGCAGCCAACCGACCGCAGCCTGGGGTCCAATCTTGGCCTGTCCAATCGATCAGGTGCGGCGGTGGATCGGAATGCCCTTCCCACCACACGCCTCCTTCGTCAGTCAACGCAACATTGGTAAAGATTGTATTTTTGGCCATCGCGTGCATGGCAGCCGTATTGGAATGCCACGATGTTCCGGGCGCGACTCCAAAGAAACCGGTCTCCGGATTGATCGCGTGCAGTTTGCCGGTCTTCCCCGGCCAGAGCCAAGCGATGTCATCGCCAACCAAAGTCGTTTTCCATCCTAGATCGCCATAGCTTTTCGGTGGAACGATCATGGCAAGATTGGTTTTACCGCAGGCGCTCGGGAACGCAGCCGTTAGATAGGTCTTGGCCCCATCAGGTGACTCCAGTCCCATGATGAGCATATGCTCTGCCATCCAACCTGCGTCGCGGGCGATCGCGCTAGCGATTCGGAGCGCGACGCATTTTTTACCGAGCAGTGCGTTGCCTCCGTAACCGCTTCCAAACGACCATACCTCGCGCGACTCAGGAAAGTGCACGATATACTTCTCGTCATTGCATGGCCACGCGACATCCTTCTCGCCTGGAGAAAGCGGTTTGCCAACGCTGTGCAGGCTAGGTATGAATTCCCCATCAACGCCGAGTTTTTGCAAGACCGCG
>JANODW010000542.1:0-7392 GCA_031412875.1 Pirellula sp.
CCGCGGATAACCGAGGCGTCATTGGATATTGGTTTTTAAAGGCGTTAGAGCGATGAGATTTTTATTGCGTGGGTTGAGGGCACTTCTATGTGTTTTGGGTTGCGCCCTGTTTTTGCAAAATAGTACTGTTGCCTTGGCTCAATATTCCACAGGCTGGAAGGCGCACGACTGGGAGAGGGCGCGGCCCCCCGTGGTAACGCCAGGGGCTTCCAATCTGCCAATGCAGCCACCTTCGGATGCAATCATTCTGTTCAATGGAAAATCTCTCGATGAATGGCGTGCAGCCGATGGGGGGCCTGCAAAATGGATCATTAAGGACGATGTGATGGAGTCCGTCCCCGGCAGTGGATACATTTTTTCAGCCAAAGCGTTTGGGGATGTCCAATTGCATGTCGAGTGGGCCTCACCGGAAAAGGTCCAAGGCAAAAGCCAGGGCCGCGGCAATAGCGGCGTGTTCCTGCAAGGGCTGTTCGAAGTGCAAGTCTTGGACTCGTTTGAAAACAAGACCTATGCCGACGGTCAAGCGGGAGCGATCTATGGGCAATACCCTCCGTTGGTCAATGCAAGTCGAAAGCCAGGTGAATGGCAGTCCTATGATATTATCTTCCGAAGGCCCCTTTACGCTGACGGCAAACTGGTACAAGCTGCGAGGTTGACCGTGCTTCACAATGGAATCCTTGTTCAAGATTCCGTCCGTCCCTTGGGACCTACCACTTGGCTGCAGCATAGGACTTACGAGCCGACAGCCGAAAAACTGCCCCTCTCTTTTCAGGATCATGGAAACCCTGTCCGCTATCGCAACGTATGGATTCGAGAACTGCCTCAGGAAACAATCGCGCAACCTGAAAAGCCTTACGATCCTGTCATTGTCGCCTTGACCGCCGACCAGCAATCCAAAATTGCAGGGAAGTATATGCGGGGAGATGGGGGGTTGTGGGAAATTATACAGAGGGACGGTAAGCTGTACTTTTCGGTTTCTGGCACACCGCTTGAGCTGGTCGCGCACAGCAATGAGGAGTTTGGGCTAAGATACACCGCAGGTAAATTGACGCTGAAGTATGACCCATCTGGGATTCCAACCGACTTGGAGTTTTATATGGGAGGCGATGTCTCGAAAGCGACTCGCACCAAATAAGCGGCTTGATCGTATAGACCAGCCGCGATGTTAATCTCATTCTCATTCTAGAATTCGAAACGACAACGATATGCCCCCCAACCCGGTTCTGTACACGATCCTTTTGGTTTTCGGATTGTTTGTATTTGTTTTCGTGGTCATTCTGCTCGCTGTGTTTTCGCGATATTTCTGGCTCTGGGTCCAGTCGGTCATGACCGGCGCCAAAGTCTCCGTGATCGATTTGCTGGGAATGATGTTTCGTCGAGTGGATGCGAAAACCATTGTCCGAGGAAAAATCATGGCTGTTCAAGCGGGAATTCGCGACGAAGACCTGACGACCAAAGCGCTCGAAGCGCACTACCTCGCCCGCGGCAACGTCCCTCAAGTCATCCGGGCGCTGGTTGCCGCAAGAAAGAGCAAACAGATCACGTTGTCGTTCCGCGAGGCTGCCGCGATCGACCTTGCAGGTCGTAACGTTTTGGACGCCGTCCAGACCAGCGTGTACCCCAAAGTGATCGACTGCCCTCCCAAAGGAAGCGCTGTTGCCTTTCTCGATGCGATTGCGAAAGATGGTATCCAGCTCAAAGTCAAAGCGAGAGTGACGGTGCGGGCAAATTTGCAACGGCTCATCGGGGGTGCTACCGAGGAAACGATTATCGCTCGCGTCGGTCAAGGCATCGTCAGCGCGATCGGTTCGTCGGAGAGTCACAAAATTGTTTTGGAAAACCCCGACGTGATCTCGAAAGCCGTGTTAGCAAGCCGGCTCGATGACCAGACGGCATTCGAAATCGTTTCGATCGATATTGCGGACATTGATGTGGGAGAAAACATCGGTGCAAGGCTCCAAGCCGACCGTGCCGAAGCGGACACCCGAGTCGCGCGCGCCAAAGCGGAAAGCAGGCGGGCCGAAGCGGTTGCCACCGAACAAGAAATGATCGCAAAAATCGAAGAGAGTCGCGCCGAAGTGGTATCCGCCGAAGCGGAAGTGCCCAAGGCAATCGCAGATTCATTGCTCAGTGGACGCCTAAGCATCATGGACTACTACAAACTCCGCAACATCACCGCAGACACCGAAATGCGGCAAAGTATCGCCGGCACCAGCACTACCGGCCCTTCCAACCCGATCCGTTCCAATTAGATACTAGTTAGATACGAACATGGCCGACGACCTCGATGACTTTCTTAAGCAAGCGGCGTTGCGTCGGCAGCAACGCCAACAGCAACGGGGCAATCGTGAGCCAGCCGTTAAGTCCAAGCAGCCGCCGCAGTCCCAGTCGAGCCCCCGTTCCGAGCCCCCTAGACTGCAACAACAGCAGGACCCCAATGCAGTTGCGCCGGTGCTGGAACCCACCCAGCCCTATCCAACCAGCCAGCCCTATCAACCCACCCTCGGAAACCTTTCGAGGGGGCTTCCGTCCGCATCACCTTCCGACGGGGTAGATCAAGCAGACGAGCGGATGCAGTCTCATATCAAAGAGGCCTTCCATCACGAAATCGGAAGTTTGCGGCCGGTCGAATCCAAACCTTCCAACAAAAGAAAAGGAAAGAAGGAACCGCAACGCCTGCAAGAAACGCCGGCCACTCCTGCCGAGGCTCAGCCCACCGCCAAAGTCTCGTCCGCCTCGTTGGCCGCACAGTTGCGCGACCCTCAATCGTTGCGAATGGCCATCATCGCCCACGAGATCATGAAGCGACCGTGGCAATGAACGCCCCCGATTTTGAAAAAGGTGTCAACGGCTTGCTCCCTGCGATTGCACAAGACGCAACGACCAAAGAAGTGCTCATGTTTGCATGGATGAATCCTGACTCGTACAAAGAAACCCTGCAGACTGGTTTTGCAACCTATTTCAGTCGCTCGCGTCAACGCTTATGGCGCAAAGGAGAGGAGAGCGGCCATCGGCAACGCATTGTCGAAATCCGAATCGATTGCGACGCCGATTGTATCCTGCTGCTGGTCGATCAAACCGGCGCGGCCTGCCACAAAGGCTATGCGAGCTGTTTTTACAGGAAGAAATCCGACGACCAGTTCGTCATCGATCAAAAACGCCTTGTCAAACCTGAAAACGTCTACTCCTCGAAAAAAGAGTGACCATGCCCGAACTACCCGAGGTAGAGACCATGAGGAGGGGATTGTTGGATACCGTGGGAGGCACCATCACGGCAATCCATGAGCCCCTCATCCCGTATCGCCCGATCAAAATCGATCCGACGATCGGAGAGTTTCGAGCCCGGGCCGTTGGACACACCATCGTCGCCGTGAACCGTATCGCAAAACGAGTCCTCGTCGAACTCGATACGGGAGATTCCATCGTTATGCAGCCCAAGATGGCGGGCATTGCCATGATTGCGGATCCGCCGAGCCACCAGCATACACGGATGGTCTTCGAACTTGCAGGCGTCCAAACAGAACGATTCCTCTATTGGGATCGACGCGGACTAGGAACGGTATCGCTTTGGGACCGCAATCAAGTTGCAGCCCATCTAGGACCCCATAAACTCGGCCCGGACGCCTCCCTCGTGGATCAAAAAACGTTTATCGAGCGGTTTTGCGAGATGGACCGCGACGCGAAAGTCGCACTGCTCGATCAAAGGCTCGTATGCGGCATCGGCAACCTGTACGCGGTCGAAATCCTCCATGCTGCCAAAGTCCATCCGTCCACCCGCTGCAACGCCATCAGCAAAGCGGTATGGAAAAGAATCCATCGCGAGACCATTCGCATCCTTTCTGAAGCGATCGACAAAGAGGGGTCAACGCTCAGCGATGGAACTTACCGCAATGCGATCAATGGACAAGGAGGGTATCAGAACCAGCACCTTGTATACGACCGAGCCGATCAACCTTGTTTGACCTGCCGAACAGGAAAAATCAAACGCATCGTCCAGTCGCAGCGCAGCACGTTTTATTGCCCGAAGTGCCAAAGGAAAGGTTCATGCTCAAAGCGTGTCACTGCTGTGGATTAATCCACCAAGTCGCTCCTTTGCAATCGAACCAGCGAGCGCATTGCACGCGCTGCGGCAGCATCATCGATCAGTTGAAAACGCATAAACGCTCTCAGGGGCGGGCGGCGGCCTGTGCAGTCGGAGCGATGTCTTTGTTTCCCGCCGCGGTCCTTCTGCCGATTTTGGAAATTGAGAAACTCGGACACCACCATCGCAGCAGCATTCTCGGAGGTATCTTCGATCTTTACCGTGCAGGAAGTTTTTTTGTCGCTACGGTCATTTTGCTTTTTTCTATTGTACTGCCACTTTTGAAAATCCTGGCGCTCCTCGAGTTGAGTTGGCTCTGTTCGATGAAACAAAAGCATCGCGCTAGGACTTATCGCTGGATGGAACAGATCGGAAAATGGAGCATGATGGACGTGATGCTTTTGGCGTTGCTCGTGATGACGATCAAGCTCACCGGGGTGGTTCAATTTCATTTTGGACCTGCGCTGATCGCCTTTGTTTTGTGCGTGACGATGAGTATGATCGCAGCGATCTGTTTTGACCCTCATGCTATTTGGGAAACGCCATGAGCGATGCGTCGCCTCCCTCGCCTACGATAACAACGATCACGGAAGCGTCGACAGCCATGCGAACGCGTCTTTGGTGGATTGCTTTGTTCTGCGCGCTGATGAGCGCAGGTTTATTTTGGTATGCAAAGCAAGGGAGCGGAGATCTCATTGCTATCCAGTTTGCCGACAGTTGCGGGCTGAAAGCGGAAGACCGTTTGAAATACCGCGGTGTGGAAATCGGTGCCGTCGAAAAGATCGAGTTGAATCGAGAACGGGATGGAGTGTTGGTCTATGTTCGTATGATTCCTCAGTCGCGAGGGATGGCTGCTGAGGGCGCTCGGTTCTGGATCGTCCGTCCGTCGGTGTCATTGGATTCCATTCAAGGTCTCGATACGATCCTCGGCGCGAAGTACTTGGCGATGGAGCCAGCACCAGGCGATGCGAGGCCGGCAGTGCGTTTTAAGGGACTCGAGACGCCCCCTATCGTGACTCCGAAAGAAGGTTCCTTGGAGATCTTGCTGGATGCGTCGACGCGAGGGGGACTCGAGAGCAACGCGCCGGTTCTTTATCGCGGGTTTCGCATTGGCCAGGTTGTTCAAGTTGGCTTTGCCAGCGACGCGCGAACCGTTCAAGCGCGATGCGCGATCGATGCAGAGTACCGCGACTTGGTACGAAAAAACAGCAAGTTTTGGAATCGAAGTGGATGGCGTGTGGATGTCGGATTGTCGGGCATCAAATTGGACGCCGACACCTTAGCGCAGATGGTAACAGGAGGAGTGGAGATGGCAACACCGACGGATCCCGATCGGGCTGTCAGCACAGGGCATCGTTTCAAGCTGCACGACAAAGCAGAGGCAGAATGGAACTCATGGCAACCGTCCCTTGCCCACGGAGAAGCTTGGAATCGAGTGGCATCGGTGTTGCCGCAACCGATTCGGATCGCCATGCGTTGGCAAGAGGTGCGGACCTTTGGCTTTCGAAAAAGCCAGCAGATTTCGGGTTGGTGCTTGCCTTTGAGCGATGGTACTGTCCTGTGCCTTTCCGAACAAATCGTTGCACCGAAGTCCGCTTTGCCGGATTCGATTGTTTTGGAATTTGCTGGTCAATCGTTGACTGCGAGCCAGTTCTCGGTAGATTTGCGGGCGAAGAAGGACGCGGTGGCCAATGGACGCGTCTCCCGTTTTTCGACAGCGGAACCGCTTCCCGCCGAGGTCACGCGATGGGCCAGCCAGTCGGTCGCATCCCAATTGCCGGACGAAGTGTGCGATATTTTTCTGGCCCATCCGGATGCAACGAGTGTTTTGGCGATTGCCTCGTCGCGGCTCACACCGGTCGAGGCGGGATGGCTGGTCGGCGATTTGGAGGCGTTAGGACTCGACTACCATGGAGTCCCCGCTTTGTCTGCCAAAACGTCCCAGGTAATCGGGCTTGTGTCGTTGTCCAAGGGGATCGCAACGATCGTAGCTCCCTGATCGTCCTCCGCCTAGCTCCCTACCGCCAAGCTGCCTGCAGCTTGGCTGCCTGATTGCCTTGCCTTTTGAGGCGATTATTGACGAGAAACCGATCGGGTTCCATCACTTGGTATTGACCTAGTGTTGTGGGATTTATTATCGATGGGAGCAGACCCGGAAAGTCGGACGGACCCAAACTTACAAGGAAACGGAATTCGAACCATGAAAAAATCACTTTTGCTCCCGCTTGCTGCGGGTTTATTGCTTGCCTCGGGGTGCGGAACGAAACAAGAGACTGCAAGTTCGGGAGGTACGTCGGAGTCTGCTGCGACGTCAAAAACCGTTGCAGCTTCAGCGATTCCAAGCGAGCCCAAGGAGGTAGTTCAGCTCTTTTTGGACAGCATGCGAGCCGGCAATGGAGCCCGTTTGTCATCGCTCCTTTCAAGCTTGGCAAGAGAAGAAATCAAGCGAAAACAGCTCGAAATCGCCCCGCTGGGCTCGCCCAACGCCGTCTTTAATGTCGGCGAAGCGGCGCAACAAGACGAAGGCATGCTGGTCTCCAGCAGTTGGACCGAACCAGAGCAGCCTGGCCAACCTGCGACGAAGCTCGAGGTCGTGTGGGAGTTGCGAAAGGAGCCCGAAGGATGGCGTATTTGCGGGATGGCAGTCGACCCCATGAACGGCGACGAAGTCCAAATCGTGGACTTTGAGCGTCTAGAGCCCGAGCCGGTTCAAGATCCGCAGCGCGTCGCGTCGCTCCCTAATGCGCTACCCAATGCGTCCCCCAATGCACAACCCACCTTCCCGCAAGGCAATCCCAGCCTTGGCAATCCTGCTCAAAACACCGGGGCTCCAAACACTTTCGGACCGAGCGGGAACGCGCCCTCAAACGTTTATCCGCAAAATAGTTTTCCGCAGAATAACTTCCCGGCATCCAACCCGCAAAACAATTTTGCGCCTGGGAACGTCTCACCAGCCAACCAATACCCGCCTGCCAACCAGTACCCGCCTGCAAACTATCCTGCACAGCCGACCAATGGGGGAGCGCCACAGCAATTTGGGAACCCCAGTGGATTGCCTCCGATCGTACCGGCAAATTCCGCAGGCGGATTTTCGTTGCCACCGGCAGCAAACGGACAACCTGGGGGCAACGATCCCAATCCAATTCGACGTTAAATCGATAGCCAAGATGCTCGTTTAAGGACGGGTTCGAGGTGCCTAGCCCAAATAATCCCTGAAATCTGCGATTTCGGAGAACTATTTGGGCTTCTTAGTTGCTTGGAAAGCCCTTCATGGCTTGACCTATTTTGCTAGAATCCTCTATCTTTGGCAC
>JANODW010000543.1:0-7064 GCA_031412875.1 Pirellula sp.
GTCCCATCCTACGGTAGTGACCCGAACAAACTTCTTCTAGCGAACTTCTCATAGCGAACGTTACATGATTGAGCTGAATGATTTTGGCAAAGACTACGGCGAATTCACCGCTGTAAAAAACGTGACGATGAAAATTGAGAAAGGAGAACTCTTTGGCTTTATCGGACCCAACGGTGCAGGCAAAAGCACCTCTATCCGATTCTTGGCAACCCTCCTCAAAGCGAGCCGTGGGGATGGTGTCGTCAACGGTTTCAGCGTCAACAAAAACCCCATGGATGTGCGGCGAAGCATCGGATACATGCCGGACGATTTCGGCGTTTATGACGGGATGAAGGTATGGGAGTTCCTCGATTTTTTTGCCGTGGCTTACAAGATCGGCCGAACGCAGCGAAAGCAAGTGATCGGCGATGTGCTAGAACTTTTGGATTTGACGCACAAGCGAGATGATTTCGTCAACGGCCTATCCCGAGGCATGAAACAGAGGCTGTGTTTAGCAAAGACTCTTGTCCATGATCCACCCGTACTCATTTTGGACGAACCGACCAGCGGCCTCGATCCCCGCGCTCGCATCGAAGTAAAGGCGCTGTTAAAGGAACTTCGCAGGATGGGCAAAACGATTCTGATCAGCAGCCACATCCTCAGCGAGCTTGCGGACTGCTGTACCTCCATCGGAATCATCGAACGGGGGGAGATGCTCATGCATGGACCTATCGATTCGGTCTACCGAAAGATTCGCAGGAACCGCATCGTCGAAATCCGATTCATCGGCAATCAAGACGCCGGGATCTCCATCCTTCGAAGCGATCCCGCTCTGCGTGGACTCGATATCGAGGGAGACCGAGCGACTGCAGAACTCGAAACCGACGACGAGGGGCTCGCCCAGTTGCTCGAACAGTTGGTCGCCGGAGGAGTCAAAATGAAGTCCTTCAGCGACAAAGATCCCAGCCTTGAGGATGTCTTTATGTTGATCACCAAGGGCTTAGTCGCATAGTGGATCGCATAGTGGACTAGAGTTTGCTCAACTCGCTAAGCCGTTCCTTGGCCTGCTTGGACCAAGGATGGTCTTCGTGATTGTTGACAACAAACTCGTAGAATTTTCGCGCGATCTCAACGGCTTTCTTTTTCTTCTCCCCCTTCTGATCGGAGATCAACACTTCGCTGCATCGCCCCGCTTCGATCGCTGCCCGCACTTGCCAATTCTTGATGTCGTCGGGTGCTTGCGTGCCCCCATACCCATACATCACTTTTTGAAACTCGGAGATTGCTTTGGCAAATTCTCTGTCCGCAAAGAATACCTCACCCATCATGAATCGAGAGCGAGCGCCGATTTCATTGCGTTGTTCTTCCGCGACCTCGCTATAGAGCTGGACAGCTTCGGTCGTCCTCTTCAAGTTTTGGCGAGCGTACGCGAGTTCGTATTTGGCGGCGGGCAAAAACGGTGTACCTGGTAGTTTTTTGCTCATGGCGTCGATCCAACTCTCGACCTCGGTCCATTTTTTGAGCTCGCGCGCCGCTTGGGCGCCATGCAGATACACCAACGCAGAAACTTGATCGCTCACGCCGCTGTTATCCGCGGACGCTTCCATGTTGCGGCGCGTGGATTCATATTGTGGCCAAGCCTCCGAATACTTTTCTTGCTTGAGCAAACACTCCGCGATCATGAACGAGGAGTCGATCTTCAATGTGCCTTTTGGAAATTCTCGCGACTGCTTTTTGAATTGCTCGATCGCTTGGTCGTATTGCTTCTGTTGAAAGAAAGCCCAACCCAGTTTGTAGAGCGATTTTTCTTGCAGGTTGGCATCGACACTTCGCGTGGCTGCGACCGTATAGGCTTTGATCGCCCGATCGAATTTGGAATTGTCGTATTCTGCTTGACCCACATGAAAGAAAGCCTCGGCTGCCAAGGGGCTCTCAGGGTATTTGGATGCCATCGCCTGGAAAACCTCGTTCGCCTTTTCGAGATTCTTTTGGGATTTATAGGCCCATGCGAGTTCGTAATACGCTTTGTCCAACATGGCAAATCGCGGGTGGGATGCGATCAGCGACTCGAACGTCTCGATGGCGGAACTCAGTTGCTGCGAAGCGCTGTAAGCAAGCCCCAATTCGTACAGTGCCTTGGGCTTTTGCTCCGCCGGAAGCGGCGCACTGACCAATCTGCTGAGCACCTGAACCGCCTCGCCAGGCTTGCCGAGTTGCCTCAAACAAATCGCTTTCGCCACCCTGGCTTCGTATCCGACGCCATCCTCACGCGTATCGATCGCGATCGGTTCTAGCAATTTCAATGCCGGTGCATACTGCTCCTTTTGGATCAGGATGAAGGCTTTTCCGTACGACGAATATTCCAGCAACGACTTGTCCTGCGAAGTCGCTAGAACCGAATTGTACGCGACGAGGGCCCGATCAAAATCGTTCATGCTGGCCAAGAGCTGGCCTAAACGAAATTCCACTTGCGGTTTGAAGCGCGAGTTTGGGTATTCGCTTAAGATCTTTTGCAACGTGCTCTTCGCGTCTTCCTTTTTACCGAGCGAGCTCTGGGCCTCAGCCAAGATCACGAGCACCTCGTCGGCTTGTCCCCACTTGGCATTGGCTTGATTCGACTTTTGCAATGCCTCGATCGCCTGCTCGAGTTTCTGCAATTTGAGCAAGCTTGCTCCCTGCAAGAAGAGGGATTCGGCACGCGCGGTGGGGTCCTGCTTTTCCTTGATCGCTTTGGTTGTCAATTCCAAAGCCTTTTCGTATTGGCCGCCCAAGTAACGGGCTGCGGCCAGTCTTGTTTCCCACGACTGCCGCATCGGGTTTTTCGGCTCCGAGGTAATCAGTTGTTCAAAGGCGGTCGCTGCCGATTCATGCTGGCCCAATTGCAGGGTCGATTCCGCTCGAATGTAAGCCACGTCGGATGCCAAAGGATCCGTTGGGAAACGTTTTGCGAACGCTTCGCTCCACCGCTGCGCGTCCGCTAAGGCCCCTGCCTGCAACGCTGCAAACGCGGCGTTGTAGGTTGCCCGTGGAGCCATCGCGTCCTCGGCGTACTCCACGGCGATTTGCTCGTATAGGGTCCTCGCTTCGGCTTTGCCATCGGTCGTCGCGGACAGCCCGTCCGCTAAATCCATCTTCAGCAAACCAACCGACGGAGATTTGCTGCCCCACTCCAATGCCTTGCGGGCGATCGCCACCGCATCGGTAGGTTTGTTCTGAATGATCACGATTTGGCACATCCAATGCGCCGCTTCTGCAGCTCGATCATCCTTGCCCGCAAGCAGCTTCTCAAACGCCTTGAACGCCTCGTCAAACTTCTTGTCCCGCATCAGCGTCTGGCCAGCCGCCAACGACGAGTTTTGCGAGTACTGCGAATTTGGGAAAAGGGTCGAGAGCCTTTGATAGACTTCCGCCGACTCTTTAAACTTGCCTGACTTGGCTAAGGCAAACCCGTATCGATAGAGGGCATAGTCTGCCCCGGTGCTCTTCTCGAAGTCCTTCGATGACACCACTTGTTTGAGCAATTGCACCGCGGGTTCAACTTGCTCATCTTTGAGCGCGATTTCGGCAGCTCTCAGACGGACCTCGCGGGCCAAGGCATGGTTGGCGTACTTGGAAAGGAACAAATCGTAGTTCTCTTTAGCAAGTTTCGGCTGCCGTTGTTCGTCATAAGTCACCGCGAGACCAAACAATGCATCCGGACGCACCGACGAATTTTCTAACCCACGGTTTTGGAGCAGTTGATTGTAGAACGAGATCGCTTTGTCTAAGTTCCCTAACCTGGCTTCCGATTCCCCCGCATAAAAGATTGCCTTGTCCGCATGGCTGCTGTCAGGATATTTTTCGACCAGAGCAGCAAGGACTTTTGCGGACTCTCCCAGCAGCTTTTTTCGTGCGTCGCCCGTCGACTGGATCCCTTGCTGATAAAGACTCCAACCTAGATTGACCAGCGATTCCTCTCGTTGTTTGGATGCATCGTCCTGAAGCGACAGTCGAAATTGCTCGATCGCCAATGCGAAATCCGGCTTCTCTTGCTGCAGATAGCAGACACCCAAAAAGTGCCTTGCGCTCGAAGCCAACGGATCGCTCGGATACTCCTTGAGCAACTTATTCCATTGCTCGATGGCTAGCGGGTAAGCACTGTTGTTTTGTGCATTCGCAGCGTCGGCAAAGATCTCGCGGGCCTTCTCCTGGCGTTTCTCTTTGTCCGAAAGCTGCGCGGTTCCAGCCTTGGGTTTCGCAGGCGCTCCAGCAGGCGCTCCAGCTTGTGCCGAAGGTTTGCTCTGCTGCGGCTTGGACTGAGGAGCGGTTTGCTGCGACCAAACTGGGGAAACCAAAAAACCTGCTGCAAGCCAGATCGCAAACAATTGACGGGCCGCGCGCCGGCTTGCCCTGAATCGGCGGATGGTTTTTCGTGCTCGGTTTTCCATAGTTATCCCAATCGTGACGCAAAAAAGGGGCGTATTCGATCCCAAGGTTAGCAAAGGTCGGTAAGCAGTGTTGGCCGAACCAAGTCTGTAGTTTACCGTAGTAGAGTCCAATCGGAAAGTTTTGCGGCGAGCGTGAATGGTTTTCCATTGGCTGGCAACCTCTGCCAGGCAAACCTTCCTCTATCGTTACATTTTGAAATAGCATCCCAAAAATCGCCCTTTCCGTTACCCCCTCCTTCTCATCCTCACGCAGAAACTCTTCATGCAAATACTCGTCACAGGCGGCAACGGATTCATCGGTTCGCATTTAACCGAGCGGCTACTGGAAGAAGGAAACCAAGTCTCTGTGGTCGACGACTTGAGCACGGGACGCAAAAGCAACCTGTCACATGTGCTGGACCACCCTAATCTGCGTTTGATTCACGCGGACCTAGGGGACCCCAAACTCGTTCGCGAGGTCTGCGAGGGGGTCGATATGGTTTACCACCTCGCAGCCGCCGTCGGCGTTGCACTCATCGCCAAACATCCCATTCAAACCATTCATCGAAACATCTATCCCACCCAGTTGCTTCTGGAGGAACTACGGCGTATCCACTTGTCCGGTAAGCCTGTGTCGATGTTTTTGGCTAGTACCAGCGAAGTGTACGGAAAAAATCCAAAACGCATTTGGTGCGAAGAAGACGACTTGGTTTTCGGCGCTACGACCAAACCGCGTTGGAGCTATGGTGCAAGCAAAGCGATCGACGAGTTTCTAGCCCTGGCGTGCGTTCGCGAATGCCAAATGCAAATTGTCATCGGCCGATTTTTTAACGTGTCCGGACCTCGTCAATCGGGTGCCTACGGAATGGTTCTGCCGCGATTTGTAGAGGCTGCCATGAAAGGCCAGCCACTGGTCGTCCACGATGACGGCATGCAAGAACGTTGCTTTGCACACGTCTCGGACGTGGTCGGGGCCGTGATGACACTCATGAATACAAAGACCAGCTACGGACGCATCTATAATATTGGTGCCGATCAACCTATCTCCATTCTGGAAATGGCCAAACGCGTCGTCGCCATTGTCAATCCCACCGCAACCATCGCCTTTGAATCGTACTCGCAAGCCTACGATGAGGACTTCGAAGATATCCGCAGACGCGTTCCAGATCTGACCCGTATCCGGAAAGCGATCGGGTACGAGCCGACCCTCTCGCTCGATGATATCATTCGTGCCGTGTTGGGCGAAATGCAAAAAACGCATGCATAACTGCCGTGCAATGCCGTGCAATGCCGTGCAAGTTTAATACGCTTCGTCGAACGTCACTCCCGCAATCGATCCGCTGCTAACTCTGGGCTTGGCAAAGACGACATGCAGTCCCTCTTTTTGCCAAGGTTTCAAGCCCGCCCATACTCCGATTACAAACATGAAACTCGCCAACCACACCAATGGCATGATGGCCGATGTGTGATTGCTAGCCAGCGACTCGACAAGGACAGACAAACAAAAACACACAATCACGGTCGCGACTGCCGCAACCTGAATCGCGCGCGTGCACTGTGAAAAAAATAAAAATCCATAGCAGGCAATCAATGGCAACAAAGAAACGGACATCATTCCCATCGCCGAACAAATGAGCACTATTCCCAATCGGTCCGAGTTGCTCAGGGCAAAATCAAAAACATACGGACCAAAAAACATAGCCAACCCCAACGGAATCAATCCCAGCACGAGCAAAAAAACAGGCATCCAAAGCAACGCGCGTATCGACATGGGATCTTGGTGCTCAACACGATCCAATTTCCCAAGCTTCAACGATGTGAACTTCTGAAAATACCAACCCACCCCCGCAATGCTGATCAATACCAACGGGACCAACACAATCGCCAAAATGATCAGAGGCGGAAACATCAAGAGTCCTTGCCCCAACAAACAATAGCCGCATAAAAACGGAGCCGCCCCTGACTCGTCATGATCGTCGGGCAATAACCATATCAATTGGACATTCAAGACCACCACTCCAAACTCCACCAATCCAAGGCCAATGACCGCAAAGCCTACCGCCGAGGAAATGGGTTGAAGCGTTCCCAAGGCACTCCCCGGAAACAGCCCCACAAAAACCAGGAACGCCCAAGTAGATAAGACCACTGCGCCCGCAATCCAAACCAACGTGGCAGTGTACATGGACCTGGAGTTGCTGCTAGAGTTGCTGCTATACGTTGAACCCACCAGATGGCCTTCCCCTCAAGGCGGACAGGTTGTTGTGAAAGACGAATCGTCGTTTCGGACCTGCGTCGCAAACTAACCCTCGGATTGTACCGCGTTCTTAACCAAAGGCAGCAGGACATCGTCCACACTCGATCTAATGGTCCTCTAAGGCGAGCGGCGGGATCATTACTACCGTAGAATGGGACCATTGGCCCGTCCGTTTATCAGTTCGGGACGATGATCCCAAACTACGGCCGGATGTTTCAGCCTGCTGCTCGTCTAATTACCATATCGACCCCCAATACCACCAGAAAATGTGGTGCTAACAAGGGGGGTGAATCGATCCTGCGATTGCTTAAGGTGTTTAGTAGTTCTCTAAGTTTAGCTAGAGGGATTTAATAAGCGTTTGTAGTTGTTTTGGATGCTTTAGGAGTGGCCGGTAGCGGTCGGAAATTTGGAGGAAAATCTCCGAA
>JANODW010000544.1:0-3102 GCA_031412875.1 Pirellula sp.
ACGGTATTAATGATCCCGTAGGATGGGACCTTTGTCCCGTCCATTTGTTCGTTCAGCCCGGCGCCCGTTAGAAAAGGCACTTGTGGTTTACTCTGTGAGGATCCAATCGTGAATCTATCGATACGTCTTATGCATCGAAGCCTATCGCCCTTATTCTCGCCGGGGACAGGGTGTTTTTTGGCATTTTGCTGTTCGGTGGTTTTGGTTTGCCAGCCGTGCCATGCACAGGGGCAGCAGCTACGGGTTCCCTTTTCGATTGCCGATTTCCCAGGATTGGAAAAGGAGTGTTTTGCGACTCTCGAAAACTCAGATCTGGCGGAACCAATCATCAAGAAACTGGAGGCAAAATACGAGGCGGGGCATCAACCCGATGCGGTTCGCATGTTGATCGCGATTTTGAAGGGCTCTGATATGGGCATGGGGGGAGGATGGTTTGGACCGGCCAGCCAGCAATACGACTGGAAATGGTTGGCATCGCGTCACAAGCTAGACGAGGAGCAAAGCCTTCACCAAATGGATTTCATGGGCGATCCTTATTTTTTTGAACGCTTGGATCGCAACGGCGACGGCGACTTAAAGAAAGAGGATTTCGATTGGAGCACCACTAGCCTCTACATGCGAGAGCAAGGAATCGCCAATGCGATCTTCAGGCAGATCGATAAAGGGCAGGACGGCAAAATTGCACGCGAGGAACTTCTGGCATTTTTTGAGAAGGCCAAAGCGAGCAGCGATGAGTTAGGAATCGATGCCTTTCGAAGATCGCTTGGGTTGGGGAATAGTAGTGGCGGATATTTCCCTGGAGACGCGCCCACTCCTGAGCGGTTGTTGAAAGGATTCTTTTCAAGCGAATTGGGATCGCTACAGGATGGGCCGAAGGCGGGCGAGTCAGCTCCCCCTTTCGAACTCACATCGCAAGACGGCACCAAAACCATTCGATTGCATGATTGGGTCGGAAAGAAACCGATCGTCTTGATCTTTGGGAATTTTACTTGTGGCCCTTTTCGAAGAACCTATCCGGATTTTGACGAAATCGCGCAGCGGTATGGCGATCGAGCGCACTTCTTTGGGATCTATGTTCGAGAAGCCCATCCGGACGACGGTTGGACCATGCAGTCCAATACAAAAGTAGGGGTGCAGCTCAAGCAGCCCAAGACGTTCGAAGAAAGGACTGCGGTCGCCAAGACCTGCGCCGAACAACTGAAGTACTCGATGCCTTTGCTGGTCGACACGATAGATGACAAAGTAGGCAACCTCTACAGTGGCATGCCTGCTCGGGCTTACGTCATCGGGATCGATGGCAAAGTGACTTACCAAGGAGGCCGCGGCCCCTTTGGATTTCGCCCGGCTGAAATGGAACAGTCCTTGATCATGACTTTGATGAACCGTTAGGCCAAGAGCGGTAGCATCAATCTTCGATCCCGTCGTCCTTGAAGATTTCGTCGCGGGAGTGCAACTGGCAGAACAAAGCGCGCTTCTGCTCTGGCAACGAATAGTCAAAGCCGAGTTGCCGCAGAAAACCCTCCGACGCACTGATGGCCATGACCTCTAAAATTCCTTTTTCGCGGGCACGATCGACACACGCTTTGACCAATGCGGTCCCTATCCCATTGCCTTGGTATCCTTCGGCAACGGCCAAGCACTGGATTTCACCCAGTTTGCGTGAGTAAATTTCGACCGCGGAAAATCCCACAATCGATTTTGCGCCCGATGGATCGGTCACCTCTGCCACGTAGCCGTTCGCCATGAGCAAAATCAGCTCAGATTGCATACGACGAAGAAGTTTACGTTGCTCTACGAAGGGCCTCAACAGCGACTGGATTCCGGCAAGGTCATCAAAATGAGCGCGCCGAATCGTGAAAGGAATCTTTGGCTTTTCTTCGGGAGCGACGGATGGTTCGGACAACGTGAATCAACCTTTGGTTAACTTTTTTGGTAGTTCCTCACTTAGAGGACGTTGCATGTCCGCATCGTTGCGTGCTAGCAATGAAAAATATGCTAACCGATTCCATACTCTCAGCCAACCGCTGCAGCCCGATGGCGCTCACTTTAGCGGAACGGCGCAAGCCGTCCACGAGCCGGCAAGCTTTACGTAGAGCTTACCAGCGATCGGTCGTATTGCCACGTTCGCCACGTTTCCCGTATAAACGCAAAAGATAGTTAGGCGTCGTTGCTTTGGCTACCGAAATTCAATTCGAGAACACTTTTTGAGGGCCTGCGTCCCGGTGTCGTCAACTTTACCACCTTCGTCCGATCAAGATTTCGCTGAGAGCTTTATGGGACAACGACTTTTCTTTTCCGTGGGCGAGCCGAGCGGCGACTTGCATGCCGCAAACTTGATCCGAGCGATACAGCAGGTCTCTCCCTCAACGAGGTTTCGCGGACTGGGTGGTTGTCGGATGATTCAAGCAGGCTTGGAGCTCGATTACGACCTGACGAGTTTGGCAGTGATGGGATTCGCCGAAGTGCTGCCAAAGCTGAGAGAGTTTTTCCGCGTAGCAGACTTGGCCGAGCAAAGTTTTGCCCGAGGCGATGTGGACGGAGTGATTCTGGTTGATTTCCCTGGGTTCAACTGGCACATTGCGAAGCGCGCCAAAAAGTACGGGCTGCCGGTTTTTTATTATCTGCCTCCACAACTGTGGGCTTGGGGAGGTTGGAGAGTAAAAAAAATGCGACGTTACGTCGACCATGTCCTGTGCAATCTGCCTTTCGAAACCCCATGGTTTCAAAAAAGGAGTGTCAACGCGCATTACGTGGGGCACCCGTTTTTTGACGCCGTGGCTCAGCAGGCGCTGGATACCCGGTTTGTCGAAAAATGGCGAGACAACAAAACACTCCAGGTCGCAGTATTGCCCGGTTCTCGTGATCATGAAGTGCACAACATTTGGCCATTGCAGTTGGAAGTGATTCGCAGGTTGGCGGTCAAGTATCCTCATGCCCAATTCCTGGTAGCCGCAATCAAGGATTCCCATGCACTGTGGTGCCGGTCGCAACTGAAGCCCTCCGATGCCAAGTTGCCCATTCATATTTTCGCGGGCAAGACCAGCGAGATCATTGAACTCAGCGATTGTTCGCTCATGAAAAGCGGTTCGGTTTCGCTGGAAT
>JANODW010000545.1:0-2907 GCA_031412875.1 Pirellula sp.
CACCATTCACACAACAAGTAATAAATCCATCTGATAAAAAGTCAGAGAAACGTTTCATTGATGCCATCAGTGATGGGCTTCGCCAGTCGATGGAGAAGTTTGACAACCTGGTATTGATGGGACAAGACATTGCAGAATATGGTGGTGTATTTAAAATAACAGAAGGTTTTGTTGAAGCTTTTGGAAAAGAGCAAGCAGTATCTTCAAGCCCATCAAAAATCGGCTTCCGGCAAGCCCTTTTTCTTGTACCATGCAACCCAAGCGGTCCATCTTCCTTCCTTTCCAGCCAACCCATTCAAGAGAAAGACACAGGCAGGGCCTCATGGAGATTTCATCTTGGAATTCGATACCATCGTTGGCGAACTATTAAAAACAGTCGACGAAATGGGCGTGGCCGACAATACGATCGTCATCGTGTCCAGCGATAACGGACCCGAAGTCTCCACGGTGTTTCATATGCGACGTGACCACAAACACGATGGAGCGCGTCCTTGGCGAGGCGTTAAACGAGACAATTGGGAGGGAGGGCACCGCGTTCCATTCCTAGTGCGTTGGCCTGGCAAAACAGCACCCGGTACCGTCTCCAACCATCTCACTTCGTTGTGCGATGTTTTCATGACGGCAGCGGAGATCGTGGGGGCGAGCGTCCCCTACAACGCAGCCGAAGACAGCCATAGCCTCATGCCAACACTGCTGGGAAATGGAGGAGAATCGACTAGGCCGTACTTGCTACAACAAGCGTTTAGCGGCGCTCGCGATTTGGCAATTCGACAAGGCAATTGGAAGTACCTTGCACACCAAGGATCAGGCGGCAACAATTACGAAACCAATCCAGAACTCAAGCCATTCGCGTTGCAGAACTCGGCACCGTCAGCCGCAGGTCAATTGTATGATTTGGACAAAGATCCGGGCGAAACGATCAATTTGGCATTGGAGAAACCCGAAATCGCAAACGCCCTGGACGCCCTTCTTAAAGCATCCTTAAAATCAGGCCGCAGTCGCCCTTAGGCAAGCGGCAGGATCATCACTACCGTAGGATGGAACTTTTGTCCCGTCCGTTTGTTCGTTCGGGACAATGGTCCCAAACGACGGCTGGCATGTTTCCGCCTGCAGCTCGCCTGAAGAATCGGAGTCAATAGCAGAAGTGCAAAGGCCCTCGGATTCACTTTTGAACAATACGTTGCGCCGCAGTTAGGGATGTTGGCGATGGGAGCGATGGGAGCTCGATCTCAAGTTGGTACGCTGCTGCTTCGCGATCGTTGCGTACGAGCAACACTTTGCCAGCCAATGCAAAGTGATTCCATGTCTTGCTCGACAAAGCTTGAAATTTGCCCAACTCGCGATGCTCATCGCTGGTCGCTGCAACCAGGATGATTTCGCCCGACTCGGCTTGGATCAGCAAGTGCTCGCCTACCAGCATTAGTTTTCCATGTCCGTATCGCCCGCTCTTCCAAGTTCGCTGCCCCGTCTTCACGTCGACACAGGCCAGGATTCCGTTGTCCAGTCCGTAAACAAAATGATTGTGGACGACGATGTTTGAAAGCTTTGTCTTTAGCAATTTGGATTCCCATACTATCTCGGTCCTCCATTGATCCTCTGAGTGCGTGATCTTGACCAACGCCGTTCCCTTGTCGTAACCGGACGAGATCAGCACTGTTGCCGACCTGCTTTGCTTGGGATTTCCAATGGACCGAGGTTCGCTATCGATGGAACCGACCGCCTCGTCGCAGCTCACAACGATAGGCTGGGCTACATTGACGCGTGACTCCCCCTGCGTCACCCAAGGGACAAGCCACAGTGGTTTTCCGTTTAATGAATACGATCGTAGGCCTGCGCCATTGAAGCTGAGGATCTGCAATTCTTTACAAAGGGATATTGCGACGGGGGACGCATACGAAGCTTCATCATCTCCACTTCTCCATGCTTCGACCCCCGTGGCAGCAGAGAAAGCGATCGCGTGACCACCTTGTCCCGCGCCGGGTGTCACCACCACCAAGTCATTCACCACGACGGGTGAGCCGGTCATTCCAAAGATGAGGTTTTCGGAAGCGGGGTCCGAGAAAACCGATTGCTTCCATATGAGTTGCCCACTTTTCAAATCCAAGCAGGTCACTATGCCCGTTGCGCCCATCGAGAAAACAAACCCGTTTTGGATGGTGGGAGTGGATCGCGGCCCGTCTCCATATTCATGATCGAAACGCGTTCGCTCTGCATGGCACCACACCTCGATGCCGGTCCACGTGTCGTAGCACACCACACATTCAAAATCGCCCCGCTGCTCCAAAGTGACGGCTGCATTTCCGACCACCGAAAAGCTTGACCAACCCAGCCCCACCGGGTGCCGCCAAAGTTGCTTGGGGACCGATTCTTGCCAATTGGTTTTAAGCGAGATGTTGTCGACTTTCCCCTGCCGATCGTTTCCCATCAATTGACAGAAGTTACCCTCCGTGGATTCTGTGCTTCTCGCTTGATTCGAAGGGATCGATGGGTCCGAGGGCGTTGACGGTGTTGAAGCCTGGCGTTTTGATGCGAGGTAGTTCTTTATTTCAAGCTCGGCGTTCGGAGACCAGCTCCATGTGATTCGAGGAGTGCGATTCCCGTAGTATCCGTCGATTCGGAACATACGCGTCGCCACAAAGCCCAAAAGGAGCAAAGCGGTGAACGCCACTCCCAACGTTTTGGGGCGGGGCTTGACTCGCCAACAAAAAATGAGGACCAGGAGTAGCGTGCTACCGCCGAAAGCTAAATAGCGATTCATGCCGTCCAAACCGATGAAGAGCAGTTTCGCTTGCTCCTCTCGTAACCATTGAAATAGGCAAATGAAGAAACTAAGCAGCAGCCCGATGCCCAATAGAAAGAGCATCCGTATCAATACATTTTTCCGATTGGGACCACGATCGCCCGGAG
>JANODW010000546.1:0-2277 GCA_031412875.1 Pirellula sp.
ATCGCTCCATCTTTGAGGCTGATCGTGCGATCTGCTATATGGAATTCGGCAACTTCGCCCAAGAGCACTTGGACGTTTTTTTGCCTACGAAAGATGCTGCGAAGTGGGGCGGCGATATTGGCCGGTGACAGACCACCCGAAGCGACTTGATACAGAAGGGGCTGGAAAAGATGGAAATTGCGGCGATCGATCAATTTGACCTCGACGTCTGCTCGGCGGAGCGCCCGGGTGCACGCCATGCCGGCGAAGCCCCCTCCGATCACAATAACTTGAGGTTTGGTAGAATGTTGCATGTTCCTAGTTTTCAGCAAGTGGTTATCGAAAAGCATCCGCGCTTAACGAATCGCTGGATCATTGTAGAGGTTTCCCGTCGAAGACACAGCCGACAACAGTAACCCAAAGCGTGAGCGAGTGGCTAGCCCATTCCCTCGCGCACGCTGGGGATTATGATTTTTGGCTGTTACGATTGGCCAACGACCATGTGTCGGTTGCGTCTTCGAAACGCACCAACGCGATCCCTACTCCCCGGTCGAAAACCCTTTTCCCAACGCATTTCAGAGTAAAAACGCACAGAATGATCGAAGTAAACGGACTAAAAGGTAAAAAAGTGGTCGTTACCGGCGGCGCCACTGGCATCGGATTCGCCATCGCCCAACTATTCGCAAAGAACGGCGCGGCGGTCGCGATTGGATCGCGACGCGAAAGCGCTCTTGCCAGCGCTATCGCCGATTCCGGTAACACCTTGATAGGTCACCCCGTCGATGTCTCCCATCGAACCAGCGTCAACGCATTCTTTGAATGGGTTTCTCAATCGCTCGGTCCCGTTGACATTCTCGTTAACGGAGCAGGAGTGAATATCCGCGATCGGTCGATCGGCAGTATGGCCCCGGAGCAATGGGATCAAGTGATGGCGACCAATGCAACCGGCGCTTACAACTGTATCTACTGCGTATTGCCTCAGATGCGGGATCGCAAGAGCGGCATGATCATCAATATTTCCAGCGTGGCCGGTAAGAGGGCCATTGCACTGGGGGGGGCAGCTTACGCCGCAAGCAAATTTGCGATGACCGCTCTAGGGACTTGCTTGTCGAACGAAGTAGGATCTGAAAATATTCGAGTCATGAATGTCTATCCCGGCGAAGTCGACACGCCGCTCATCGAGCATCGACCAACCCCCGTCTCAGAATCGCACCGGCTGACGATGTTGCGCCCGGAAGATGTTGCGAATGTAGTTGTCGGATTGGCTAGCCTGCCCGATCGCGTGCATGTCCCTGAAGTCGTGATCAAACCCATCAACCAACAGTACTACTAAGGTCTATCGGATTGAAAGTCTCTATCTTGGTTCCTGCGTTCAATGAAGAAAAGACCATTGAACGCGTTGTGATGAAACTGATTGGCTTGCCGATCAGCGACATGGAGGTCCTCATCGTAGATGACGGTTCCACCGACACGACCGGGTCGATTATCCAGCGTCTGGCGAGCGAACATTCGAGGATTCGCGCTTTTTCGCAACCGAAAAACACTGGAAAGACGGCCGCAATCGCGCGTGCAATTGCGGAGAGTCAAGGGGAGATCTTGATCGTTCAAGATGCGGATTTGGAATACGATCCCAACGAAATTCCTGGAGTGATCGCTCCGATCGTTGAGGGGGTGGCAGACGTCGTCTACGGCAGTCGGTTTTTAGTCAAACGCGCATCGCGTGTGTTGTACTACTATCATTACCTTGCCAACAAAGCCTTGACCTGTTTGAGCAATATCCTGACCAACCGAAATATGTCAGATATCGAAACGTGTTACAAAGCCTTTCATCGCGATGTGATCAAGCCGATTGTATTGCAGAGTACGGGCTTTGGAATGGAAGTAGAGATTACCGCGATGGTCTGCAAAACGCATGCCCGGACGTACGAAGTGCCTATCTCGTACTACGGCAGGACTTATCAGGAGGGAAAAAAGATAGGGACTTGGGATGGACTCGCCGCGATCTGGTATATCCTCTACTTCAATCTGTTCCATGCCATTACCCCGGCCGGTCGCTCTTACATCCGACCCGTAAACGAGCTGCTTCGAGATCGCCATTCTTTGCACTGAATATAAAAAAAAGTGGGGAGAGGGTGAATGGCGGTTCGGAAGTTGGAGAATTGATCGGAAAGGTTTATGGTTGGAGATGCAACCAGGTTGGCACTGGGGCTCATGTTAGCGGAATGGCGCAAGCCGGCCGGTGGGGACCTGCGACGAATCGTGCGATTTCAGCCGGGACACCGGAGGGCTCGCGCCCTG
>JANODW010000547.1:0-4782 GCA_031412875.1 Pirellula sp.
GCGCAGCGCAAGCCGCTAGGAAGGGTCTTGATCGAACACGATGTACTCCGAGAAATTGAATTGTTTGATTTGCTTCGCGTCCAATGCGGTCCCGTTCTAGCGAGATTGTTTCAAGTGGAAGTGGGGACACAAACGTACGGAAGGACGGCATTAATCTATTGCAATCGCGAGCCCGCGATTGAGTTGCTCGAAGTCGTCAGACCTGAATAGGCGCCCCTCTATTATGCATGGCTTTCCCTTCAGCGATCTCATCGATGTGGACGTATTGCATCGGCGAATCCCCACCCGCATTTCTGGTCGAGGATTGCCTATCCTGTTTTTGCATGGGTACCCACTCGACAGCAGGATGTGGGGGCCATTGGTCCACTTGCTCGCTTCGGATTATCTATGCATTGCTCCCGATTTGAGAGGTTTTGGTCGTGGTCCGGAACAAGCCATGTCCTTTTCCATGTCCCAATTGGCTGACGACTGTGCCCTCTTGCTGGACACTTTGCAGATCCGTCAACCTGTCGTCGTGTGTGGACTCTCCATGGGGGGCTACGTTGCCATGCAAATGGCGGAGCGGCATAAGCATCGCATTGCAGCGATGATACTTACCAACACGCGGGCCAATGCGGATGATCCAGCCGCGGCGAAGAATCGCCATGCGGTGGCGCTGAAAGCGTTGAAGGAGGGTGGAGAGAGCGTGGTCCTGCCGATGCTCAATAAATTGCTCTCAGTTCACACCCAATCCCATCAGCCAGAAGTGGTCGAATTGGTCCGGTCAATGATGCTTGCAACTTGCAAGTCGACTATTGCGTGGGCCCAAATGGCCATGGCGGCCCGCGAAGATTTCCTTGCTCGGCTTTCCGACTGGACTATGCCGGTCACCTGTGTCGCGGGCTCGGAAGACTCCATTGTTCCCGAGCAAGCGATGAGGCAGATGGCAAAGGAGTTAGGCGGTTCGGAATTGCGAGTCGTCGCGAATACTGCTCACATGACGCCCTTGGAGTGCCCGGCTGAATTTGCGGAAATTGTTCGCAAATCCACCTCGACGTTGCTCTAGAAATTCCTTTCTTTGACTGAAATCGCTTTTCTGTGGCAAAATTCGACACCCCTCACCCGTGACATAACGACTAAATTCGCTATTCTCTGAGCATGTCGAAACCAAACTTTACCGCGAAATGCCCTACCTGCGACCGATCCTTTGTGCCGGACGTGACGGCTGCCCATATGCCGTTTTGTTCCGATCGATGCAAACTGGTGGACTTGAACCGATGGATGAGCGAAGAGATCGGCGTTCCGACTGGTTGTTCCGAGCCCGAGGACGAATCCGAGCCTGAACCACCACCGACGACTCGGCAATGGAATTTCGACTGAGTCGGTGCATTCCGATTGATTTTTTGGTCCACACTTTTGCTAGACACCCGATCAAGACGCACTGAACTAAATGAAAGACTCACCTGTCGACTCTGTAGCCACCCCCAAGGTCGCCATCGACTGGTATCGAACAGCGCCATGGTGGCGATTCGCTTCGCAGAGCATCGTTATTTCATGGCGAGCGACTCATCTGTTGCTTTGCGCGGCTGGGTTGCTGTTGACACAATTGTGGACCGCGACAGCCCATGAGATCTTTGGTCCCGACTCGGAGATGTTTCCCAATTGGGTATCACCCACGGCATCAACGCAACCGTGGCCTGGCGCTTTTGCGGGAGGAGGAACCGAATTGCCGATTTCGATTTGGCAGCGGTTCGCAGATCCGGTGTTTCAGTGGCTTGCGCATCCCACGCTTACCGGCGCCGCGTATTGCCTTGCGTCGATGATAGGCATCATCGCCATTTGGACCTTTATTGGCGGTTGCCTTACCCGGCGATCGGCCGTGGAGTTGGGTACAAGAATGACCGCTCCCTGGGCGGAGAGCATTCGTTTGGTTTTGAAGCGTTGGCAATCGATTGCGTGGTCGTTGACGATGCCCAGCGGGTTGATCTTAATGATCGCATTGGCTCCCCTGGCACTTGGGTGGTTGTCCAACATTGCTTGGGTGGGTCCTTGGCTCGCGGGACTTCTCATGGTACCGGTCCTGTTTTTTTCACTGGGTATTGGGTGGTGTGCCGCGATCACGCTGTTTGGGTTCCCGCTGTCGGTCTGTGCGATTGTGACGGAGAAAGGTGCTGACGCGTACGACGGAATATCGAGGTCCGCGGCCTATACTTTCCAACGTCCGCTTACCTTGGCCCTTTGCCTCCTGTCTGCGCAGTTCTTGAGTTCGATCGGCGGGATGTTTCTCAATGTCGTGATCAGCACGGGCAGTTTGGTGATCTCGGCCGCTTTCGACATCGGCTCGTATTCGTCGTTGCAAAATTATGAAACGATGTGGGGGCCAACGCTTCGCGGCATCGTGCCGTTGCTTTTGGCGTCTTATGGTTTTAGTTTTTTTTGGACCGCTTCGGCCGCGACCTATTTGATCCTTCGACGCGATGTCGACCACGCCGAATTCGATTTGATCGATATGGTTGTCGAAGAGGCCAAACCGCTGCCGGAATTGCCCAAAAGAGAGCCGACCATCCAATCTGGGGAACCTGCTTCAGGAGGGACCGCCATCGCCTCTTTGCCTGAAAACACAGCGGAATGACCCTTGGTTAGGAGCGCGCCCGCGACCGTGTTGCGATCGCCGGTACGCCTGCTCAAGTCACCGCATCTGGACCCAGAAATACGTTTTGGTCGGGTGCCTTCACGGTCTCTTCAGGATTCGTAGAGTAAATTAGAGACACAGTTTTGAGAGCTTGAAGCTGAACTTGAGACCGAGTTTGGGGCCGTTCCATAGGTGTCTTAGATGCGAATTTTGGTAGTAGAGGATGAATTGGATTTGCAGGAGCCCCTTGCCCAAGCGCTTCGCGAAGACGGGTATGCGGTCGATACCGCCGACGATGGGGAAGACGGTTTATACAAAGCCAGGGCTTGGGATTACGACGTTGTTATCTTGGACTGGATGATCCCCAAACTCAGCGGTTTGGAGTTGCTGCGCCAGTTGCGAAAAGTCAAAAAAACTCCGGTTCTTCTTTTGACAGCGAGGGATGCCGTATCGGATCGTGTGACCGCGCTCGACGAAGGAGCCGATGACTATCTGATCAAGCCCTTTAGCTTGAGCGAATTGCTAGCCCGGGTACGATCCATTATTCGACGCTCCACCGGCCACGCATCGAATCGCATTGTTATCGGCAGCCTGGAGATAGACCTCGCGAGCAAGAGCGTAAAAGAATCGGGCAACTCGATCGATCTCACGGCGAGAGAATATGCGATGCTCGAACTGTTGGTCGTTCACGCCGGCAAGCTCGTCAGCCGCACCATGATCTACAATCACATCTTTGACGAAAAGGATGACACGCTTTCCAATTTAGTAGACGTGCATATCTCGCACTTGCGGAAGAAGCTTGGAAAGGACGTCATCGAGACTCGGCGGGGCCAAGGATATATCTTGCATGTTTAGGCTCTTTCGGTCATTGCGATGGAGGTTGCAGGCATGGCATGCCGTCATTTTGTTTTCGGTCATTCTCGTCTTCGGTTGCTTGTTGCACTGGGAGATGATGCGCGCTCACTGGGATCGCATCGATGATGAACTGCTAGGCGCCGCCCGAATTCTAGAAGGATCGATGAATGCGGTTCCTGCCACGATATTGGAGGCGATGGCCAAGGACGTGACATCTAGGCCTGGCCCGCGGCGACGCATGCCCAATGCCAATCGACCGCGACGCGAAGTGCCAGAAAACGCGTCGCAACCCGGGCCGCCGCAACCCGGGCCGCCGCAACTGGAAAGGCCGCGAGAAAAGCCAATGCTGGACTGGCAGTTTCCCCGCCTAGCCGGCGATGAGGACTCCGAATTGTCTCAAGAAGAATGGGAGTCTTCGATTGCGCTGCCACCCCAACTGCCCGGTCACTTGGGGCGTCGAGACGGGCCCGCATACTTTGCCATTTGGCGAGCCGATGGATCGATTCTCAAGGAATCGAAAATGCCGCCCGACACACCCGCACCTTCGGGCGAAATCCAGATGGCCATGGATCGCGATCGCTATGCTCGTCAACAGCGGGGCCCCTTGCGCGAGGTATTTATTCGAGGCCCGTATACGACAACGATCTGCGTGGGACGCCCTGTCACGGCTGAGCAGAGCAACGTGGCAAGAATGACTTGGACCCTCATCCTCTCAGGTTTCGCTGTGCTCAGCGTCGGGCTGGTAGGGGGCTGGTGGTACTCGAAACGCGCGATAGAACCCATAGAGCGCATGAGCAAAACGGCCCAGCGAATCAGCGCCCAAAGTTTGTCCGAGCGTGTCGACATCGTCGGTTGCGACACAGAGTTGGAGGGGTTGGGGGTGTCGCTCAACACCATGCTCGATAGGTTAGCGCGATCGTTTGAAAAACAGCGGCAATTCACAGCCGACGCATCGCATGAATTTCGTACGCCCTTATCTATCATGCTTGCTAGCACCGAGCTAGCGTTATCGAAACAACGCAGCGCCGACGAGTATCGCGAGCAATTGTTAAAATGCCAGAGGGCAGCGACGCGGATGCAGGAACTGGGGGACTCGCTGCTCATCTTGGCGAGATTAGACACAAGCGTCGAAATAGAGACGCAGGCCGTCGATGTGGGAGAGTTGTTGATGGAAGCCATCGACGTGATTCGTCCTTTGGCCGAAGAAAAGAAGGTACGCATTGAGTTGGTACAAGCACCCTCGTTGCTGCTGGATGCAAATGGCTCTCTCCTGCGACAAGCGATTGACAATGTGCTTTCCAACGCAATCAAGTACA
>JANODW010000548.1:0-3159 GCA_031412875.1 Pirellula sp.
TCATCGCCACCCACCAGCTCAATCGAGCGTCCACCGGATGGAGATGGTACAAAGTGCTCGCCATTAAGGTCGATCACTCCCGATTCTACTCGCCACCCGCCTACCGTTCCCCCTTCGGTGTACGCCGTGTAGCCTGGAAACAAGGCTGGGGCGCTCGCTTGAGTGAACTGGCCATCCAACGCAATATTGCTCAAATTGAGTAAACCAGGAACCTCGGTCTGACTTGCTGAGGTCAGATAGGCCTCGTTGAGGAAGACATTGGAGGTTCCCATCCTGTACTCGGTTGCCGACATGGCCGAATTCCCAAGTGCCGCAGGCGGACTAAATCCCAGCGAAATGCTCTGCGGATTTTCGGTTTCTGTGGAATAAGCAGTTGCGACGGTTTCAGTACGTAAAGCAGCGGCTGTTTCGGTACTGCTCTGCGTCCCATTTGTGTTCTGGAAGACTTGCAATTCGTTTTCGCTGCTCGACATCGCGTTAATCGATGCAAACGTGCTTAAGTTGCTGTCCAAAGGCTCAAACGGGGCGTCAGACGAATTCAGTGCAGAAACCGGAAACGATTGTTGCGACAGTGCGAAGCCATATTCTGTTTCAGACGGAATCGTTGTAGTCAAACTAAGGGACGCACCAGCAACACTCAAGCTACTACTGTGCGATATGCTTGTTGAATCTTGGATCTCGATAAAACCAGTAGTACCCACCACTACTGCAGCAAAATCAAGTCCAATGACCTGACTTCCTTCGCTTCCTACAGCGAATTGCAAGTCATTGCTAGTCAAGTTTGCGTTGCCGAGGATCAACAGGGTACTTGTTCCCTGATAGCGAATTTCGACAATGTCCGTCAACACGGGAAGCGTATTCTCGAGGTATATGACCGTCGCATCGGTCGGCAGATCAAACAGAATCGTGTCCAAACCCGCGTTGGCATTGGCGTCGAGAACCGCTTGACGAAGCGAACCTGCTCCGCTGTCGTTGGTGTTGGTTACCGTGTAAGTCGCCAGCAAGCCGCCGTAGGATTCCTGGAGGTGGAGGCCAAACGCGATTCGTGTTTGGATTCGCGATAGATCGGACTGATCCGACTGATCGGAATGATCTGATTCATACTCCAAAACCCAATCGCCACCTCGCGAGAGGTCGCCGGTCTTGTTGGTCGATGCGGCGACATCTGCACCGGTTATGCGAGCAATAGAATCGATCAGTGATTGGCCTTCTGCTCCAGCGGCCACATCGCAGCCGTAGATCAGGATGTCGCCGTCGGCTTTGAGAGACATACCCCATTGTTTCAGATCGGACAGGTGATCCTGAAGATTGGCCGACGAGAGCCACGAGTTTCCTAGCTGGATCTTGCCTTCGCTGCCGTGCGAGACGACGTGAATTGCATCCAATCCATGGGACTGAGTCAGTGCGTTTTCAATCTGTGCAAAGCCATCCTCGATCCCATTCAGGACAACGACCGAAATCCACCTCCCCTGTTTTACGGATTGAGTTTCAAGATCAGCGATCAACAGATCGGAGTCGAGTAGTCCAGCCTGAATAAAAACTAGTTCGCGGGATCGACTCGGATCGAGGGTCTCATCCCCAGCTACTGTAGCCAACACAGCCTGATTAGTCGCGTTTGAGCACTCTACCGAATAGCGGGCAAGCAAACCGTCGTAGCTGGTCTCCGACTGGATTGCTAAAGCACTGAGCAGCTCCGTTTCATTCAAATAAGAATCCAGAGACCAGTTGTCTTCCCTGATTGGGTCGTCGCCGGCTGTAACTGTTTCGCCATTTTGGAGCGAGACCGCAGCCGAAATGGACTCTAACAATGTTTCACCTCGGTTTAGATTGGTGACACCACAACCGTAAACCTGTGTGCTGCCGGACTCATCGAGCCGCATACCCAAATGATCTAAATTGACATTTTCTTTTTCGCCAGTGCCGTAGTAAACCCACCGACCACCCAATCGATCCGTTCCGTCGGTTCCGTGTACGACGAACTCGGAGTTGTCCGGCGATTCAAGATCTGCCAGTAATTGCTCAACGCCATCGAAACCGTCGTGGAGTCGAGCCGCGATGTCCGAACTGCCGTCTAATGCACTTTCCGCGTGGAATACATTGTCGGTCTCTTCGTCTCCTGAGTCAGCACTGTTGGCAGTGTTTGAATCGGCGTCTATGCTTCGAGCTGACTTGATTGCGTCCGCGACACGAAGGAGCGACTCCGAAGTCGAACCAACGGAAATCTCAAGCAGAAAAGAGTCCCATTCGTCTTGGGCGATGTGCGGCGGACTCTCGAACTCGCCCAGCGGTTGCTGAGCTTCTACTCCATCCAAAACAGGAAACGGGCTAGCGCTGTAAAGAATCCGCCTTTCCAGCTCTATAGCATCCGGCTTGTTCGCATCCTTGGGGCTACGCAGGTCAGTCAGCGCAAAGACGAGTGCTTCGAACCGGTCCAGGGCATTGTTCACCCAAACCGAGTCTCGAACTGATTGAATGCAGTACTTTACTGCTGAGAACAGGTTCAAGTCCATTTTTAAACCACTGAGGTATTGTCGAATATTGTGTTCAAAGAAATTTGAATTAGGCTACGACCCGTTGAATCCCCTTGAGAAATTCTTTGCATCCAAAAGTGAAAGATGTGCAGATGACTATCCAGTCGACGCCATCTTCGAGATGCTGCTTCGGCCAATTTGAACATCATCACTAAGCTTGTTTTGCGTGTACCACTGCCTTTCGCCTTCTTTCGGCGGAGACCAATCGTGGCAAATGTGGATTCAATTGGATTGGTCCGTCGATGCTTGCGACGATCCGGAACCTCAGGTTCCGATGCCAGCTCATCGAAACGTACCCGACAGTTCGGGATGCGTAAGCTAAATCACCTTCGCTAATTGTGAGCTTTCGGAATTCCCAAGCGGACTTTGAGGTTTGTACTGATTAAGACCACACTTCTGGGTTTTATGCAGCCACGAAGAAGACAAGCTCGGTCCAATCGCTGATTTACTGCAGTGATCTAGCGCGTATTATCAGCGAGGGCATTCAATCGCAATCGCCGCATAATGTTTTGCCATCAATGATTGCGGGGGCGACAACTTTCCTAGTGCGATGTCCACCATCAACTCTCACGTGATGATTTCCACGGGTGGACTGTGCTTGCCGGATTTAACCTGCAGCCTCCCATTC
>JANODW010000549.1:0-2955 GCA_031412875.1 Pirellula sp.
TGAGTTCCGCGACTTCATGGAATCGTTCTGGGTGACGTGGCACGAGAATCAGTTTGAAATGGGGAAAGCGATCAACCAGTTCCGAGAAAGCGTTCAAAACAATCGATTCCTCGGGAGCTTGCGTGCTGCCAGCCAGGAAGATGATTGGCGGTTTCGAATGGTTTAGCCCCAAAATCTGCCGACGCTCGACCACTTCGTTTGCCAAACGATTGCCAGTTGCACCGTCAAATTTGACGTTTCCGGTGACCGTAATCCGAGACGCATCCAACCCCAGTTTCTGGAAGCGGAGTGCATAGGTCTCCGACTGGGCACCGACCCAATCGATCGTCCGAAAACAGGCGCGAACAAGGTACCCAAGGCGTGCGTAACCCAAGAAACTTCGCTCGCTCAGGCGACCGTTGATGATCGCGACCGGGCAACCGATGCGTTCGGCTTCCAGGAGCCAGTTGGGCCAAAGCTCTAGCTCTGCCAACAGCATGAGTTTTGGTTGAAGCGTTCGAAACGTCCTTTTGACGGCCCAGGAAAAGTCAAAAGGAGCAAAAAATGTAAAATGTTTAGAGAAGATTTTCTGGGCGAGATCCATGCCGCTGTCGGTTGTTACGGAGATTGCCAGCTTCCAATCCGGTCGTTCGGCTTCGAACTTTTCAACCAAGGTGCGGATCACCTGCACTTCACCCACACTGACGGCGTGTAGCCACACGACGTTTTGGGTGGTGTAGGGGGAGTGGTGAAGGCCGGTAAGTTTTTCGGTCCAGCCCCGGCGAAATCGGCCCTTGGTCCAACATCGCCAGGCGATCCAAGGACTGACAATTGCAAGGAATAGCAAGTACAATCCATTCAACAAAATCGATATCAAGGAATCACGTCCATGCTTTCCATTTCCCTCGTCGATGCTTTTCAATAGCCTTAGGGCGCTTGTTACCAAGCCTTGGGGTGCAAGTGAGAGCTCGGCTGGAATATACCTGAGCGAGCAAACGGCGGGGAGGCCGGGCGCGCCAGGTAAGGCCTCGATGTCGCTAGTCAGTGTCCAACGCGATTGAGCTGCGGGATGAGCCCGCGGTGCTTTAGAAATCCACCGGTTCGCCGGTTTACCAAATCAAGTCAATGACAAACGCTGTACCTGTATCCGCAACAACGAACGATTTGGACGAGCCACGAGAGGCGAATGCTGGGCGCTTGCCTGCCTCTCGCCATTGGTGGATAGACGCCCTATCGATCACGCTCGTGCTGGTCGCATTGGGGGCAGGGCAAGAGTCGTGGAAGGACTGGTTTTCGTCTGAGGATCGAGTGCTGTGTTCCATCTGCGTGGTGATTGGACTGGCCGTAGCGTTCATTCGCTCCACCTGGGTGGGAGAGATTACGAAAGCGCGGCTCGCATTTGCGTTTGCGATGTGGGGGATGGCGATCGTTGCCATCGTTTTGAGTTTGATGCTGGGTCGGCCAAGGCTTTGCGGGATCGCGGTCGGATTGACGCTTGCAGGCTGGTGTACCTTGCGTGTTTTGGGAGAGAATATCCAGCACGGGATGATGTTGGGTTTAGTGTTTGCAATCCCTACCGCGATCGACGCGTTTGCAGCCCGGGGAGCGTTCGAGTGGCTCGAGTCGATCGCCTTGAGCGTGACGTCGGGGCTCGCAGATTCGGCATCGTTGTGCCATGCCCGAGAAGGCGGGCAACTGATCTTTGGGTTGGGGGAGGCGAAACGTTTCTCGTGTGTTGGTGAATGGGATAGCGTGGTCAGTTTTTTTGGCATCGCGATTTTTTGCATCCTTGCGTTTCGACGCAACCTCGTGCCGGGTTTGCTGTCGATTGTTTTTTCGGCCATTGTTTGGATTGCGGTTCGCGCGACGGCTTGGGTCGGATTGGCATCGATGGGTATCAGCAACGGAATTTGGTACCAGTGGACCTTTGGCTTGGAGTTCGGGCTGTTTGTATTGGGCGCGGTATTGGTCGTGAGCATTGATCAATTCATTGCCGCGTTGTTTGAGCCGATTCCGTTCGAGTTCATCAACACCGATTTCCCGCTCTTTGCATTCGTGTGGAACTGGTTGTGTGCGCTGCCGACGTTGACAGTCAACGTACCGCAGCGCGAGGGTGAGTTCGGCGAGATCGAAGACGATTCTGAGCAGTTGGAGTGGGAGAGATAAAATGGCGAATTCAGAATTCATCAAGAACACGCTGTGGCTCGGAAGCGAATTCCTCAAGGTATTCTATAGTCCGGTGGGAGTCGCAGGCGGGCTGATCGATGCGTTTCGGGGGTGGAAGTTTTCGCGGAGCTGGGTCCGATTTTGGTTTCATCTTCCAGCTTTGGTGCTGTTGTCGGCCGTCTATGTCGTCTTTGGTTTTTCGTTCTTCAGTCGGGTCGATAGCCGTGTTCAGTTGTTTTCTGTGGAGAGCGAAAAGCAATCGCCAACGAAAGAGCTCGAAGCCATCTCCGACCAGATGCGAGAGGAGAAATTCTGCAAAGCCATCAACGTACCCAAAACACCTGCCGAACCGTCCAAGCTCGATGCTTTTACCCCGCTCAAAAGGCGTTACGTCGAATTGCTCAGCAAGAGAGTCCTCTCTATCGATTCGGCAAACCAAGCGGCTCACTATCGGCTTGGGCTCATGTACAGTTTGCAAGGAGACACCGAGGCTGCTACCAAAGAGATGACCGCACTTGCAAAAGGCGAGTACGGAGATTGCCCGCAGTCCGCCGCTTGGCTTACCAAGAAACTGCTAACGGACGCGGTCGATGGTCCTCAAGTGGATGGCAAAGAACTGATCCGAACCCTCGAAAAAGCAACCAAATGGAAGGATGTCGATGTCCGGCTGATTTCCTTTTATTCGAAGCTATTGGAGCAAATGGGGGAACCGGACAAAGCTGTCTTGATTGCCAAACAGGCCGCGAGCAGACGACCCGAGTATAAGCTTGAACTGGCTCGTATCTACTCCCGTCTTGGTTCCAAAGAGGA
>JANODW010000550.1:0-7653 GCA_031412875.1 Pirellula sp.
ATTCTGCTTGCAACCGCATTCCGTTACGCCGCACCCTTCATCGACATAATCGTTGCCAGGACCGTTTGGAAGTTCGGAAATGAGGGCCCATTTTTCTATTCGCTGCTACAACCTTATCCCAAACCTTCTTTGATAGGTTGCTTTGCAGAATCGGTCGTACAGATTGGTTTGATGGTCGCTATGATAGATCTGTTGCGACGATCAACTGTTCGTCCTAGTGGGGTTATCACGTGAAGCCTCCATTGACACCAGACTTTTTTGGACTCCGACAAGCGACCTGGATACTGCTGCTATCCGTGATGGACGCTGCAATCGTCAGCCCCGCAATTGCCCAAACGCAATTGACAGACGTCTCAAGGCAATGCGGCATTGATTTCGTCCATACCGACGGCAGCAGCGGCCAACACTTCATCGTCGAATCCGTCGTCTGCGGTCTTGCCCTACTCGATTTCGACAACGATGGCTTCATCGATATCTATTTTTTAAACGGCACTCCGCTCCCAGGAACCGTCGCCACCAAGCCACGCGGCAACGCTTTGTATCGCAACAATGGCGACTTTACGTTCACCGACGTCACCGCTGCGGCCGGCCTTGGCGATCCTGGATACGCGATGGGAGTGGTCGCTGGTGACTACGATCAAGATGGCGACTGGGATCTCTACGTGAGCAACTTCGGTCAAAACGTTCTGTACCGCAATAATGGCGACGGAACATTCCGAAACACCACGCACGACGCAATGCCAAAGATGCCCGACAAATTTGGAGCCGGTTGCGCTTGGGTCGATATCGATGCCGACGGCGATTTGGATCTTTATGCCGCCAGCTATGTGCAATTTTCGTTCGACCAACACATCACACGCATGATTGGCAAACATCAATTCCACCCCGGCCCTTTGGATTACCGACCCAGCCCCGACTCCCTCTTTCTCAATCAAGGGGACGGGACCTTTGGTGACATCAGCCAATCCTCTGGCATCGGAAAAATCGCAACGACCAGCATGGGGGTCGTCGCATTCGATGCCGACGACGACGGGGACTGCGATATCGTTGTCGTCAACGATCAAATGCCAAACACCCTATGGATCAACGACGGACACGGGATATTCACCGACGAAGGCATCCCATCGGGTATCGCATTGGATCGCACCGGGAAAGCCAACGGCAACATGGGTGTCGATTGCGCGGACCTGGACGGGGACGGTCTGCTGGATCTGTTCACAACCACCTACCAAGACGAAATGCCTGTCCTCTACAAAAACCTAGGAGGAGGGCTCTTTCTAGACTCTACCAATGTCGCCCGCATCGATAGCAGCTTGTTTCCCCACGTGAACTGGGGATGTGGCCTCGTGGATTTCGACAACGACGCGGACAAAGATATCTACATCGCATGCGGGCACTTTATGGACAACATTTCATTCATCGATGACCGGACGACCGTCAAGGTTCGGAACTACCTGCTGCAAAACGACGGCAAAGGCAAATTCACTAACATCACCAAAGTTGCTGGCAACGGTATGGAGATCGTCGAAAGCAGCCGCGGGGCAGCCTTCGACGACCTGGACAACGATGGCGACATAGACTGCGTCGTCGTCAATGCAAACGGTTCGCCAAGCATCCTCAGAAACGATACTCCTGGCACAAACCGCTCGATTTCCATCGCATTGATCGGCACCCACTCCAATAGAATGGGGATCGGCGCAAAGGTCTCGCTCGTCTCAGAAAAGCAAACCCAAGTCGCCGCCGTCCTCGCCGGCCGCGGCTACGAAAGCCACTACGGTACCAAACTGCACTTTGGACTGGCTCAGCAAAAAATAAAAAGCGTTCAAGTGCGCTGGCCATCCGGCAAAACAGAGTCCTTTGCTGTACCACCCAACACGGTCGCTGCGACACTCAAAGAAGGAACAGCCGACTAAGATCCTTCGTTAGCGTACTCACCGGCAATCACCGGCCTTCCCTCAGCCGTTCGCCCAAAAAATTATCCAGCTCAGGAATCGCAAAGATTTTGTTGACCGCTTTATCGATGTCGTACTCGATGCGCCGAAACTCGATGCTCGGGTAATCGAGAATGACAAAGCAACTGCGCCAGTCACCATCGCGAGGTTGGCCCACACTGCCAACATTGATCATCGCTTTGTCCTCCGGCAATTTCATCTGATAACCAAACTCGTCCGGCCTCAAAAACTGCATATTGGTGGTGAAGACACCCGGCGCATGCGTGTGGCCCTGAAACGTATAGCCCTGAATCATGGAAAAGAGCTTTTCCATCTTGCGACGATTGAATACGTCCTCAGGGAAAACATACTCATTCAATGGATTGCGAACCGACCCGTGAACAAACGACAAATTGCCTTCTGCAATCGTCCTCGGCAATCTCGCCAAATACTCCAGTCGACGCTGAGCGGCCATGGGGTCGGTGCTGTCCTCAAGCTGCTTGCGTGTCCAGAAAATGGCTTGCTCGGCCGCCGTGCTGAACCCCTCGGGATCAATGAGCGCACCGTAATCGTGATTCCCCAAAATGCACTGGTCAAAACTCGTTACGATGTCCAAACATTCACATGGATTGGCCCCATAACCCACCACGTCCCCCAAGCAAAAAATCCGATCGCATTGTTGCGATTCGATGTCCCTCAGTACCGCTTGCAACGCTTCCAAGTTGCCATGAATATCGCTTACGATTGCTGTCCGCACGAATGAGTTTTTTCTAATTTTGAGTCGAATGAAATCGTGTCTAACGCCCCGTGCGCAGTCGATCCCCAAGCATGTTGTCGAGTTCGTTCACCGCGTAAATTTTTTGGCAAGTTGTTTCAAAATCGTATTCGACCCTTCGAAAATACAATTTGCGAGCTTCATGATCCAAGATGACGTAACAAGCGCGATTGTCTTCGTCTCGCGGTTGGCCAACACTTCCCACATTGACCATCAGCTTTTCTTTGCCCAAAGCAAACACTCCATCACACTGCGATGGCTTGATAAACTCCAGGTCCGGAGTGAAGACCCCCGGCATGTGCGTGTGCCCCTGGAAGCAGTACTGGGTCACCCTGGTAAAAATATTCTCCATCTTGTTCTTGTCGTAGATGGTCTCCGGAAAGACATACTCGTTGGTGGGATCGCGTGGAGAACCGTGAACAAACATGAATTTGTCCTGATGCTGCAGCTTAGGCAACTCACTCAAATAATCCCACCGCCTATTCACCACGCTCAACACTCCCGCATCCAGCCGATCTCGGGTCCAATAAATCGCCCTAAGCGCCACCGGATTGAAACCGTCCGGATCAAACAAAGCCGCTTGATCGTGGTTGCCCATGATCGTCAACGCAGCCTTTCGCATGATCAAGTCCAAGCATTCGCATGGGTTCGGTCCGTAACCCACGATATCCCCCAGGCATATGATTTGATCGACAGATTGGGTCGCAATATCAGCCATCACCGCCTGGAGGGCTTCGAAATTGCCATGGATATCGCTTATCAGTGCTTGCCTCACTACGGGCTCCTAGACTGGACAGCTTGCGTTTCCGCCAATCGGCGGGGTGATCTTCAACAGAGAATATACCAACCCTGATTCTAGCCCGAGTCGATCGGACTGGGCAGCCCAGATACGCCCACCGACGTTTTATTTGGCGGCGTGCCGGTAGAATGGGCTTTTGCATTTCTCCCTTTCCGAAACCTAGGATCGGAATCCATGAAAAACGACCAACTCCCAACCCAACTCCTCAAACCAGAAACCTCATCGGCGAACCACGTTGGCAACCCGGAACCATCGACCCATCAACCCGTCGCCTGGATCACAGGTAGCGGTGCCCCTCGGGTTGGCCAAGCAATTGCAAAGTATTTTGCGATGCGAGGCTATCGAATCGCTCTCCACGCCAATCAGTCCCTGCAGTCCGCAATGGATACTATATCGGACTTGAACCGCGACGGTGTCCAAGCAATCGCCGTTCAAGGTGCCGTCGAAGATCCCGATTTTGCCAATACTTCGGTGCAACACATTGTTAAAAACTTTGGGCGGATCGACGTACTGGTGAATTCGGCAGCCATTTGGGAATGGAAATCCCTGGAGAATATCACGGCAAGCGACGTGCGACGTCAATTCGAGGTCAATACGCTCGGCACTTTCCTTTGTAGCCAAGCCGCCGGACTGCAAATGGTTGCCCAGCCCAATGGCGGGTCCATCGTCTTGGTTGGCGATTGGGCTGTCTCGCGACCCTATCGCGATTTCGCCGCCTATTTCGCAGGCAAAGGGGCCATCGAGACGATGACCCGTTCGCTCGCCGTCGAACTTGCGACGCGAAATCCGAACGTGCGCGTCAATGCGATCCTGCCAGGCCCGGTGATGTTGGCATCCACGATCTCGCCCGAACGCGCCAACGAAATCCAAATGCAGTGCTTGCTCAAACGCCACGGCAGCCCCGAGGATGTGGCTCACGCCGCATTCTTTTTAGCAACCAACGCGTTTGTCACAGGCGTGTGCCTCCCAGTCGATGGCGGACGCAGCATCTACGCTGGACCATCGACCGACGCCATCGCGCACGCGACGTTTCCGACTCCGACTTAGATGTATCGATTGAAAATATTCTCGAGCATCTCTTGGCGACCGCTTTCGTTCGCAGCAGCCTCCCCTTTCTCAAGCATGTACTTTTCCAAGCTCTCGAAGGAAGATTTGCCAGATTCAATCTCTAAGCCGACACCGCTGTTCCAGCTTCGGTAGCGGTCCGATACAAATTGCCCAATCACTCCCTCCTTGCGTATTTCCGCAGCGATGCGAAGCCCCCTCGCAAATGCATCCATGCCTCCAACATGAGCATGGAACAGATCGATCGGCTCAAAGCTCTCGCGCCGGACTTTGGCATCGAAATTAACTCCACCCGTCGTTAGCCCGCCATGCTTCAAAATGGCCAACATGCATTGCGCCGTCAAATAATAATCGGTTGGAAATTGATCCGTATCCCATCCCAAAAGCAAATCGCCCGTGTTGGCATCGATCGAACCCAACGCTCCCTGCATGCCGGCATAATCGAGTTCATGCATCATGGTGTGCCCCGCCAATGTCGCATGGTTGGTCTCAAGGTTGAGCTTGAAGTAAGGCATCAAGTCGTAGCTGCGTAGGAAATTTAGGCAAGCCGCTGCGTCGCTATCGTATTGGTGCTTGGTCGGCTCCTTAGGCTTGGGCTCGATTAAAAACGGACCCTTGAATCCGATCTTCTTGGCGTAATCGACAGCCATATGAAAGAAGCGAGCCAAGTTGTCCAATTCACGCTTCATATCCGTGTTGTACAAACACTGGTAACCCTCACGACCTCCCCAGAATACGTAATTCTCGCCACCTAACATCTTGGTGACTTCCAAACATTTCTTGACCTGGGCGGCAGCAAACGCAAAGACATCTGCGTTGCATGTCGTCGCGGCCCCATGCATGTAGCGAGGGTGACTGAACATATTGGCTGTGCCCCAAAGCAACTTGACCCCCGTCTTGTCCTGGTGCTCCTTGAGCGACTTCGCTACGCGATCGAAAGTCGAATTCGTTTCTCGAAGCGACTCTCCCTCAGGCGATACATCCCGATCGTGAAAAGCATAAAACGGTGCGTCCAGCTTCTCAAAGATCTCAAACGCAACTTCGACCCGGCGAAGCGCATTGTCGACCGAATTCGAACCATCGTCCCACGGTCGAACCGCCGTTCCAGGACCAAACGGATCCGATCCGGTTCCACGCAAAGTATGCCAATAGACAATGCTGAATCGCAAATGATCCTTCATCGTCTTTCCCTCGATGACCTCCGTCGGATTGTACCAACGAAACGCCAGCGGATTGCGGCTCTTGGGCCCTTCGTACTGGATCTTGCTAATATCGGAAAAATAGCTCATACCAAACAATGCCTTAGCAATTGCAAGAGGAAATAGTCGTTTCAAGCGAGCCGAGATTTTAGCAATAACCGCCGAATCGGGGAGGGCATCCCAATGCGAGCCGCTCTACCCAATCGACCGTTCCCTCTCTCCAGAAAAAGCCACAGGCACACCAAAGGTTATTAACTCAACTATTTCCAAAGACTAGGAAAACCCACATTCTTGCCTCGCTCCAATATTCTTTAAAAGAAATTTCAGTACACTAAGGAATAGTGGTGGTAGCGAAAATATGGTTGCAATGAAGCACTTATCTAGCTTTTTTCCAGTTCGTTCAATCGGGAACTCCCCAAAGGTCGCAGCAAAAGTGGAGCCTTCGAGGAACAGTTTGGCATGACGCAGATCACATCTGACCGAATATTCGAACTCATCGAAAAGAGCCGACTTGTGGAGCCGGCCCGTCTTCAAGCACAACTGGACTCCATCCGCGCACGAAACGATGGAACACTTCCTGAGCCAGTTGAGGTTTGCAAGGAACTCGAGGAAGCAGGCTTGGTCACGCGGTGGCAATGCGAAAAACTCCTCCAAGGCAAATACAAAGGCTTCTTCCTCGGGAATCACAAACTTCTGGGCCACCTCGGCTCGGGTGGGATGAGCAGCGTCTACCTCGCTGAACATATGGTCATGAAGCACAAACGTGCGATCAAAGTCCTCCCAAAATCGAAACTCGGAAACAACAGCTATCTGGAACGTTTTCAACGCGAAGCCAAAGCCATCGCGTCCCTCAACCACCCAAATATCGTTCGCGCATTCGATATCGACAACGACAAAGACACGCACTACCTCGTCATGGAATACGTCGATGGGGCCGACATGCAAACCTTGGTGCGCAAGCATGGTCCGCTCCCTTTTGCGGTCGCTGCCGACTATATCGCCCAATCCGCTCGCGGTCTGCACCATGCACACGAAGCTGGACTCATCCACCGTGATGTGAAACCAGCCAACATCCTGATCAACAAAAAAGGGGTCGTTAAAGTTCTCGACCTCGGGCTGGCACTCTTCTCCGAAGAAACCGACCCCTCCCTCACCATGGAATACAATGACAAAGTTCTCGGCACCGCCGATTATTTGCCACCCGAACAAGCAATCAATAGCCACAAAATCGATAGCCGCGCAGACATGTATGGCCTCGGCTGCACTCTCTACTTCTTGCTCACTGGCCATGCACCCTTCCCAGAAGGCAGCATCCCAAGCCGCATCATTCGACACCAGAATTCTATGCCTCCAGATATCCGGAAAGATCGCCCCGACTGCCCCGGGGAATTGGACGGCGTCTGTGTCAAGATGATGCAAAAGGACCCCCGCTTCCGGTACGCAAACTGCCTCCAAGTTGCAGAAATCCTAGAAGCCTGGTTGGTCAAGTACCGCAAAGAAACCGAAAGCGATCCATCAAAAGCAAAAAATAATAACTTGTCCGTCACCGACCTGCTCGACGAACGAACCAAAAAGTCAAAACACGATATCGATACTGTTAGCAACAAAGGGAACAGCTCCGTCGTCATCCTCTCTGCTTCCGATAGCGGTGTGCTCCGCGCTATCGCAAAGAGCGAAGCCTCCACGGTCGATAGCAAGATCGATCTCATTCACGACTCCAACGCGCCCAACCCCAAAAAATCCAAAAGCAACGCGATTTCCAAAGCGACCTCCCCGATCTCAACTCCTCAAAAAGCCAGCGCAAGCGGATCGTCCCCTCTGCTTAAACCATTCGATAAACCCGCCGGTGAAAAGGCAAAAACCAATCCCGGAAACGTCGCCACG
>JANODW010000551.1:0-16438 GCA_031412875.1 Pirellula sp.
CTTTTATTGAAGCACCAACAAATTTTTATCTGGGACGAGTCTTTGATCCTCAGGAAGGCAAGTTGGGGCAGGATGTCGTTTACTACGACTCGCGTGACCTGACGACTCATGCCGTTGTCGTGGGGATGACGGGCAGTGGCAAGACGGGTTTGTGCCTGAGTTTGTTGGAGGAGGCAGCCATCGATGGTGTGCCTGCCATTTGTATCGATCCCAAGGGGGATCTGGGAAATTTGCTGTTAGCGTTTCCAAATTTGGCGCCGGCAGATTTTCAAGAATGGATTGAGCCTGCCGAAGCAACGCGTCAGGGAAAACCGATCGAGGAGATCGCGACGGACACCGCGAACCGATGGCGGCAAGGACTGAGCGATTGGCATCAAGGTGCCGAACGCATCGCCAAATACCGCGAATCGGTAGATATCACAATCTACACGCCCGGTAGCAACATTGGCGTACCGATGACGGTTCTAAAAAGTTTTGATGCACCGCCCGCCGCTGTTCGTGAAGATGCGGAGACGATGCGAGAAAAAGTCGCAGCGGCTTCCTCTGGATTGTTGACGTTGTTGGGGATCGATGCCGATCCATTGACCAGCCGCGAGCACATTTTGTTATCCAACATCTTTGATCAAGCATGGAGGAATGGAAACAATCTCAGTCTGGAGGACCTCATCAGGCAGATCCAGTCGCCACCCATCAAGAAGATAGGAGTGATCGACTTGGATTCGTTTTATTCGCCTGCCGATCGAGCAAAACTTTCGATGAGCCTCAACAATTTGCTGGCGTCGCCATCGTTTGCTGGATGGCTGGAAGGCCAACCGTTGGACATCAAGGGTCTTTTGTACAACGCCGATGGCAAGCCTCGCCTTTCGATCATCTCGATCGCCCACTTAAACGATTCCGAGCGAATGTTTTTTGTGACGATATTGCTTGGAGAGCTTTTGGCCTGGATGCGAGCTCAGCCGGGGACCGGTTCACTGCGTGCTTTGTTCTACATGGACGAAGTGTACGGTTATTTCCCACCTTCGGCCAAGCCGCCATCCAAGCCGCCGATGCTCACATTGCTGAAACAGGCTCGAGCTTTTGGGCTTGGAATTGTTTTAGCGACTCAGAATCCGGTCGACTTGGACTACAAAGGGCTCTCCAATATGGGGACCTGGTTTTTAGGGCGACTGCAAACGCAACGGGACAAAGATCGCGTCCTCGATGGACTGGAGGGTGCGTCGATGCAACAAGGGAGTGCGTTTGATCGACCAGCGATGGAACGTTCCTTGTCCGCGTTGGGCAACCGCGTCTTTTTGATGAACAACGTCCATGACGATGGACCGACGGTATTCCAGTCTCGCTGGGCATTGTCGTTTTTGCGCGGGCCATTGTCGCGCGACCAAATTTCTAAATTGATGTCGGAAAAGAAACGGGCTGCGCAGTCCAATGGGTCGGGCCGCTCTCCCGGAGGCGCAATCAGCGGCATGGGAACGGCAAAAAACGCCGGGGCTCGGCCGATTGTGCCAACCGACGTTACCGAAAAGTTCCTTATTCCATCCAAAGTTTCCGGGAGCAAGAGCAAGACGATTTATCGGCCCGCCGTTCTTTGCCAATCCAGTATCCACTTCGTAAAATCGACCGCCGGAGTCGATTACTGGGAGGATGTTCAGTACATGGTGGATATCCAGGACGAAGTACCGGATCCGCTTTGGGAGAACGCCCAGAAAATTGAACCGGATGGATTGCAGCTCAGCAATCAACCGGAAGATGGCTTCACTTTTGCCGAATTGCCTGCGGAATTATCCTCCGCAAAGAACTATACGTTGTGGGAAAAAGGGATAAAAGATTATTTCTTTCGGCATGTTCAATGTACCGTCTACTCCTGCAAGGCCATTAAGCAAACCACTTCACCGGGGGTTAGTGAGATCGATGCGAGAATCGAACTTTCGCATGCAGCAAAGGAAGCAAGGGACGCGGCCGTCGAAAAACTGAAACAAAAGTACGCTGAGAAGATCCGATCGCTCCAAGCGAGGATCCTTTCCGCGCAACAGCGTTTGGAAAAGGAAAAACAAGAAGCGAAATCAAAGCAATACGAAGGCATATTCAACATTGGAACGACGATTTTAGGAGCTTTGCTCGGCAATAAAATCGCGAGCCAAACCAATGTTTCAAAAGCCGCCACCGCCGTTAAAGGCCTAGGAAAGGTGACCGCCCAGCAAGGAGACGTGCTTCGCGCCCAAGAAACCTACGAGGAACTTGTTTCCGCCAAAGACGAGATCGAGCGGCAGTGTCAAGAAGAGATCGATGCTGTTTCTAGCCAATTCTCTGTGGAGAATCTGGCATTGGAGGCAATCGATATTCCCATTCGCAAAGCGGATACGAAAACCAAATTGATTTCGCTGGTGTGGGTACCATGGCAAGTGGACACTCATGGAATTGCGAGTACCCTCATCGGTTAGAACGTTTCTGAAGATTCTGTAGATAAAGTGGCGTTCGACGATTTCCCGTCTTGAACGGAAATCTTGTGGGTTCCTTGTCGGTTAGTAGTGCTAAAAACCTTAGCATTTGCAAGGAATCGAGGCGGTACTTGCGTTACCCTTTAAGGATTGAATGCTTGGGTTTCAGCCTAGCGGTATATACTTTCGAAGTATTGCCTTTGAGGACATCGCAAAGTGAATTGCCACTAACGAAATTCGTAGCCGACTGCGTTACGTCTCCGGTTCTCGTACTCGATTGAGACGTTTAGGACCGCTAGATCATGCTGAGTCGTTGGATTTCGGCGTGCGCAGGACGTATTCTCTGTGCGCCCGTTTCGTGTTTTTTAGGTCTGGGACTGTTGCTGCCATTGGGCTACTCGGCTCAAACGCCTGACAACGATCCTTTTGCGGATCCTCCACTGGTTGACAGCCAGCCGTTTGGCGGATTCAGTGAGATTACGACTGCCGGCGATTTGCTTGCCGAAGACGAAGGCTTGCGACGTGTTGCCGCTCAGCAAATCGAGTCGCAAGTAAGAAGAGAATTGAGCAACGCTCGCAACACCCGCGATCCATCATCGACCAAGCTTTCCCTCAAGGCACTTCAAGATCAGGTCCGGCGAGCGCCGCAATTGGATGCTGGAGGCCGAAGCAAGCTCGAATCGCAAATTGCATCCGCCATTCAATCGGCGGCCCGGGCGGAACTCAGCTTGAAGGAGCAATTGTCCCGTTCCGAAGCAGTGCAGGCTAGCCAATCGGCATCGAAAAGATTGATTGCCGAAAGCGAGCGAAGGAATGCGACGGTCCAACAATTGGTCGAGCGATACAACTCTTTGATGGCGCAGCAGCTCTTCTCTGCCGCAAATAACGAGATCGCACCTCAGATCACGGCGATCGACCGGAACTCCACCATCGACGTGGTAGCGAATATTGAGTCCAACATGGCTTCCAATCACCAAATGCTCCGAGATGTCGTCAAGACACGCAGTCGAGCCTTTGTCGATTCGCTCTATTTGAACGAACAAGCGTTGGTGCCATTCGTGGATGATCCACCGATCCGTTACCCACCTGCCGATGTTTGGCAAGCGCTCAGTGCGCGTCGACTCGAACGATATGGTTCCATCGATTTGTCAGGCGGCAAGGAGTCCGAACGGAAGATTTACAGAATGCTTAACGAACGCGGTGAAGTGAACTTCAATGCAATGCCTCTCTCGCAAGTGGTGAAGTATTTTAAGACGTTATACGATATCCCGATCATCCTCGATGAAAAAGCATTGGATGACGAAAGCATTTCGCCGGATGAGGCAATCACGATGGAACTCCCAATGGTGACTTTCCGCTCCGCCCTCAAACTGGTTTTGGAACCCCTCCAACTTACCTACGTCATTGAGGACGAAGTCATGCGAATCACGAGCAAAAAGAGTTCTGCGAACGTCGTTCGAATTTATCCAGTCGGCGACCTCGTCATCCCGGTTATGAGCGGTGGCGGAGGAATGGGCGGCGGCATGGGTGGCATGGGCGGCGGCATGGGTGGTGGAATGGGCGGCGGTTTGGGTGGTGGAATGGGCGGTGGCATGGGTGGTGGTGGTATGGGCGGGGGAATGGGGGGCATGATGTCCGTCAAAGAAACAACGCCCGATTGTCCGAGCAAGCCATGATTTGACGCTCTATGCGGATAATGACGGGTTTAACGATTTTCGTGACCACGTGCAGAGTCATTCTGTGCGTGGTTTTTTTGTTAGATAGCGAATTCGTTACCAAAGGCTGTAAGGATTGCGTAAAATGGAGGGCTTAGCTCTTCTCTTTTCCCCTCGTACTAGCTTGGCCTCCGCGTGTCTCGAGTAAACTCAGAACGTACTAGAAATCGGCGAGCATCCTGCTGCTTGTTCACGGGCTTTGCTTGTACCTTCTTGGGGATTTTATTGCTGGATGGGTTGCTGGGTGAATTGCCGATGGGAGTTGCCCAAGAAATCGGAGTCATGCCTCGGTTGGCAATTCCGGATAAAACCCCCGATGTGCTGACTCCGGGGATTCGCCAAGACGCAATCATTATGCGCAGCAGCATGGGCGAAAGTGTCCTCGTCCCGAAATCCCAATACGAAGACTTCGAAAATTTCCTCAATGCAAAGAACCTGCTCCCCACTACCAATGCAGACGATGCCTTAGAACGAATGGAGCTTGAAGTTGCTATTGAAGCTTCGGTAGCAAAGATCCAAGTGAAGGCGGTCGCAAACCTATCGGACGAAAATCGCTCGTGGGTCCGCATTCCCATTGGTTTGGGTGGCTTACAGCCCGTACCGGTTCGGGACTCCGCATCGGGCGCTGTGGAGTTTCCACCCATACGGGTATCCAAGGATAATTCGGGCTATCTATGGCGAATCGCGCCCAGCGACGCGGGTGTGAAAGAACTCCGTTTTGAGGGGCTTGCCAAGGTGCAACGACTCCAACAAGGGTATTCGCTGAGATTGGATCTGCCGCTGGTGCAGACGGTCGTTCGACTTGAGTTGCCATTGGGGCAATGGGATTTGAACGCGGTTGGCAACGGTTCCGAAATCGCAGAGCCGTTTCAAACGACGGACGCGAAGTCCGTTGCCTTGGTCCGCACATCCGGTGGGACACTCACCCTTTCATGGACCAAAAAAGCCTCCGTGGAGCAGGTGCAAGCGATCGAAGTGGATAGCAACACAAAGTATCTACCGCTCATGGAGACCGGCGAGTTTCGGGCGGTATCGAACTTGATGATTCGTGGCCCAAAAACCCTCGGCGGTCGACGGTTCCTCATCGCGTTGCCACCGCGCAGCCAGTGGCGAGAACCCATTGCGAGCTCATTGCAATTCCCTGGATATCGACTTAGCCGAACCGAGACATCCGACAGTGCAAACGGCTCTATTCTTGTTTTGGAGTTTGAGGAAGCCTTCTCTCGGACAGAAATGGAATTGTCGATTGAATGGCAGTGCTCCAATCCTCCCGAATCAAATCGAATGGACTTTTCGATGTTGAAAATCGAGGGGGTGCAAAGGCATGATGGGAATGTTGAAATCGCCGTCCCCCGAAACGTGGCCTTCCGATGGGACCCTCAACGGAGTATCCAGTTCGCCCGGCAAACGCAGTCCAATGACGGGAGCGATACTTTGCTTTACGCGTTTCGTTTTCAACAACAAAACGAACCCTTGAAAGTCGATTGGAGCGTTGGGGACCGAACGTCTGACCTAAAAGCGATCTATAGCGTGGCCGTGGAAGGGGCCGTTTTGAGGCTCAATGGAAACATCGAGATTTTAGGGGATGTCCGATCGCTTCCGTTTTTGCAGTTAGACGTTCGTGATTGGACGGTGGATCGTGTTCAGCTTCAACCCTCAGGCAGGGATCTTGATCTGATTGCGATCCGAAGCCGATCTTCCTCCGAGGCAGGTGGCGCACAACAAAACACCACTTCGATCCCCCTGAGCTTAGGCGAACTCTTGGATGCGATTCAAACCAAAGCGGGTCCTATAAACACGGCTCGGTCCAATGACGCAATGCCCAGTTCCACCGACTCAGGCACTTCGTCTCAAACCGTTCGCGATGACAACGTTCGACAACCCACGCGTAGCATTGCAATCGTGCTTTCCCGCTCGTTAAGTCAAGCTGGCCAAGCTGGCGACACAGACGCGTTGAAACAAGATTTTGGATTTTCACTGCCCATGCTTTCCTGGTTGGATCCCGAGTCGCAATCGCGGCAATCGCTCAGCATCGGTGGGGAGTTATCTATTCAATCGACGACCTCCGAATTGGAATGCGCGACGGCCAAATCGGAGTGGTTTCAAGAACTGATAGAACCCGCGACTGCCATTCGCCGCCCAGGATTGAAATACCGCTTCAGCAAAGCCAAAAACTGGATCGAATGGAATGGCAGCTACGAAACGCGCGGTGCGAACATGGACGCGTCGGCGCAGACTCGGGTCGTTGTCGGCCCCAAAGAAGTCGAATGGATTCAAACTTGGCAAATGATGTCCACGGCTGGTCGAGTCAAAAAGTTGCGGATCGCGATCCCCAAAGATTGGCTGCGGGAACCGACTGCGAAACAAGATAACCCCGACGCTATGGAGGCTGTCCGTATCACCGTCGATGGCGCGCCGGTTACCCTGTCTCCACTCGCCAACGATAACGAAATCAGGACATTGCCGTTTGTCGCAGCTTCGTTCGAGGATCGCTATCGGTGGTATCAAGTCGACCTTCCTGCGTCGCAGCGGACTAACGAACTAGGACGCGAACGCCAAGTCGTGGTGCGCACGAAAACCAACTTAAAAGAGCCACTATCCAGTTCGGAAATCGCAGTCGATTGGTCACTCCCGTGGATAGCGGAAGACAATCCACTGGACTCCGTGGTCGTGGGTAAGTTTACCGGTGACGTAGTGCATTCCGACGAAATTCGATGCCATCTCCACTCGCCGCTGGGCGGCACAGAAGAACCGATTTCGTTGAACGAAAATGAAATGACGAGAGTCTCCTTTGACCGAACGGGTATGGAACCTCGTCTGTTAGGGAGCATCAGCCTGCCCACGATGCCAAAACCAGAGCTCGTCGATATCGAATCCGTTTGGCTTCAAACCATCGTAAATGCAATTGAACAAAGGGATCGTTACGTGATTCGATTGAAGACTCGCGGGCGGGTGCTCACGCTCGGCTTGCCGTCGCATCGGTTGGCCAATGCTGAGTTTATTGTCGATGGCCGCAAATCCATTCCAACTCGCAATGATGTCAACTTGGTCGAATTGCGTTTGGATGCGCCTGAATTGGACGCGTCAGCTTCCGTGGAACAGAGCTACGTCCTGGAAGTTTTCGTTTGGTACGGGAACAAATCGCAGTGGCTCAAAACGCTCAACGCCGAACCTTTATCGATTAGCTACTCCACGTCCAAGGCACCGTTTGCATGGCAAGTGGTCGTTCCCTCCACGGTGCATGTCATCGGCAATACGTCTACCCTATCGGCCGGATACCATTGGAAATGGCAGGACCTTTGGTTTGGAAGAAAAAGTGAATGGAACCAAGATGATATCGGACGGTACATGGGTGCAACGCCTCAGCCTTTCGTCAGCCAACAAACGAATCAATACGTTTACTTCTCACTGGACCATACAGCCCCGATGAGCGTGGCTACTGCACCTCGCTATTTGCTATGGGTGCCGGTTGCTTTGTTTGTATTGGTCTGCTCTTTTTCGGTCATGGAATTTCGATGGATTCGAAGGCCTTGGATCCTGGTTGTGATGTTGCTACTGGGCCTAGCTTTCTCACAATTTGCCTGGGATCTTTCGATCGCTCTTGCCCAGTGCTTGGTGGTAGCGACATGCATCGCGGTCATGTATTCCATGTTGAAGTGGAGTGTGGATAGGCGAGCGCGGCGGCGAAGCGTTTTTGCCTCGCGTCCCTCTTCACCCCTGATCCTAACAGCCGGTCGATCGAATCCTTCGGGGCCAGCGCTAGGGGCGAAAACTCCACTCCTGGTCGGCCAAAATGGAAATAAACCGAGCGGTCCCGAGTCCCCCATGTCAACCACGCATTCTCCCGCTGGGGAAGGCGGGCAATGATGGTTGCTATCCGGTGCGGCGTCCGTTTGTTTCTTTGGGCGCTCTGTTTAAATATGGGTACTTATTGGCTTATCCCAGCATGCTGGGCTCAACCGGACGAGGGCCAGCCCAAACGCATTCCGTATCAGCGAGTTTTTATTCCGGCCGACGATTTGAAATCGATCGGAATCGAGGACTATACGCCGGTCGACGTTAAGCGACTGGAGGACTTGCTCGATCGGCATACTCGAAACGCCGCCGACAACGGAAAAGGCAAAACTCTCGATAGCCAATCAAGTATCGAGCTGGTTTCCAGTTTTTATGTGGCCAAGTTAGTAGGTGCGGACCTTCTCTCTGAGCGATCTCGCTTGGGCTTTTCCGGTTTGCCCCGATTGGGCGAACGGGTCGCATTGCGTCCGTGGTCGCTGGCGGTCCAACCTCCCACGATCGCAGGGGTTCGCACCGACACGCAAGCTCTTTCCAATTGGATCTTCGATTCCACAGGCGCTCCCCGTCTCGTGCTTGCACCCAATGATCCCAATGGACTCCCGTCCAACGTGCAATCAGATCGCCTTGCAAGCTTGTTCGGTTGGTCGCTGAAAGCGGCCGGTGATAGCTCGACCAACAATCTCAAGTTTTCCATGGAAATCCCCAAATGCGCTAATAGCTGCCTGATCCTTGCGCTGCCGCCTCAAGCGGTCATCGAAGATTGCACGACCGTAGTGAAACGGAGTGAGGACTGGGCTGCGATCGCTGCTCGATTAGACGACTGGAGCGATTTTGCCAAACTGCCACTGGAACAATCCGTCGTTCGCGTCCCAGAATCCCTCTGGCAAATCGAACTAGGTGGCATCACGTCGCTTTCGTTCTCGATCGCGTTGAGTTCCAACAAGACGAAAGAAGACCTCCCCTCTGAAACCCAGCCCTACAAACATCTGATCCCGTCCCAGAAAGTCGAACACTTTATCGAAGAGGATAGGATTCGCACGACCTGCGACGCAACAGTGGTTGGTTCTCAAAAGCAATGGATGCGATTTCGTTTGGCGCCCGGCGCACGACTGCGACGCCTTGCTGTCAACCAACAGGACGTAGAATGGGAAGTAGACGATGGTTGGATACGATGGCGAGGTGGTGTCGGTAGCGGCTCTGCCCGGAATGACGATGTGTTTGTGGAATTCTATTCGCCTCTTCCGGAGGACAAACAGTCGCTCTTCGAATTGCCAAGAATCGTATTGGATGGCGGCTACGTCATGTCCGGAACCGAAGCAGTTCAATCCGACCCAGCGTGGAAACTAACGCATAGCGAATGCGAACCTGGCCGGTTGCCTGAGAGACTAGCCGATGCCAAATTGGGCCTTACCGGCAGAATCGAATACTCCTGGTACGCGACTCCCCCTCGCCATACTATCGGCCTAAAACACACGGTTGCGGAACGGCGCAGCGAGTTTCTAACCAAACTCACCAATGATTCAAAAAGGACGACCGCAACCGTCCGCATTCGCTTGGCCTTCGCGGAGCAAGATTCCAATCATATCGATTTGCTAGTCGCTCCGAATTGGCAAGTAGGAACGATCCAAGCACTCGATTCCAAAGACCCCTTTTCTGTTCAATCCAGAATCGATTCGAACAATGCTACGCAATTGAATCTGAGCTGGGGACGCCTTCAAAAGAATCGAATCGCCGATATCGAGATGCAGTTGTATCGTCAGGTAGAATCGAATCCCAACGGGATGCATCGCGTCACAACTCCGCCCTTGGTGCAATTAGGAGGTTGGAACCGATCCGATACGTTTATCGTCGAGGATAGTGCGGCGTTCGATTTCCAGCTTCAAGATCTGCTCGTCGATGCGCTGGTTCTCGAAGATACCCTTCCAGAATGGCAAAAGGTCTATCTGCCCAAAAACACGAGGCACTATATCTTTCGATCGGAGCCATCTAACGCCAACGCGGAACTATCAAACGCCTCTCCGTTCGCATTCGAATGGCGTGAAACTCCCAATCGTCTCCAAGCGACAATTAAAACCGACGTGGATAGGTTCAACGCCAAATCCCTCGTGGTTCGACATGAAATCGAATTGAGCCTAGGCGCTGACCCAAATGAAGTCGTATCGATTTCCCTGCCCTTTCAAAGTGTGTATTGGCGGATCAAGCAGGACGGAAAATGGCTCCCCATTGCACCTTTACCTAATAGCAGTGCGTTGGAAAATCGGACGAGTGGCCTTTGGAACTTTGAATCCAAATCGTTAGGACGAGAATGCAAATTGCTTGCAGTGGTGCAAAGGGAACTTGCCGGTGCGACCGAGGTTAGCCTTGGCTTGCCACGCGTGACCGATGCAAACGTTCTTTCTCATGAGGTGCGGTGCTCGAATGCAAACATTGCGATACACAGCCCCCATCCAAATGCGTATTGGCATATCGACTCTTTGGGCAACAAATTCCTCGAGCTGCCGACAACCGATCCGCCCACTGATTTGGTCGCCTGGACCATCGACTCGATCGCGTCCAAATCTTGGCTTGCCAACGAAAGTGAATTGCATATCGCCGTGGACGCGATGGGATCGCAAAGAGCCTGCTTGGTTCTGCGGATGCGTGGAACGATGCCAAAGGGATATCGCATTCAGATCCCAGACGGATGGAAAGGCAATTCGGTGATTTGTTTGCATGGTGATTCTCAAAACGCTATTCCGTTCCGAGTCGACGGAAACAGCTTGGTCCTTCTTCCAGAAACCAACTATTCAGGAACGCTGGAAATCCAAGTGGAATGGACCGGTCCTCCACTGAAAAAGGCATCTGCGCTCGATGCCTTTGGGCAGTCATTCACGTTCGAGTGGCCAACGTTCGAACCGGATGGAGTTTCGCTATCGACACAATGTGTATTATGGCTGCCTCGCGAAATGCAACTGTCAAGGTCGCGGTCCATGGAACGGTCGATCAAAACTAGGCAGAATCAATGGCCCCTATGGAACGGGACGCTGTCCCTTGGCCAATGGCTAATGGGCACCGAGAACGCTATGAGGCACCAGTTGCCAACGCGTCACTTGGCAGCAGCATACGGCATCGTTCCCGCTTGGGTTTCCAAGCATTGGCATATTGCGTTGGAGAAATCCTCTTCGGCGGAAGGCTCAACGGCAAGTCGTTTGGATACTGTCCAGGAGTCGGTCGAGATTATGGCAACCGGTGCAGATCGTCGTTGGCTGGCATTGCTGTTCGTGATTACGGCATTGATAACTCCTCGACTGCTGCTGAGTCGATACCCAATCGCAACGGCAATGGCTGTGTTTCTGATCGGTTGCGGCTTTGCCCTTCCGGAATCATTCACCCATTGGATCCACGCCGGCTTGATCGGAATGTGCACGGGTTTTGGCGTTTTTGTGATTTATCGCATGCTCGCCAAGTCGCCGTCGGCGGACGGAAGTGTGGAGCAAAGGAAATCAGCCCGATGGTCGGTCTGGGATGACCGCGAAGCGGAACGCGGGTCGAGCATATCCAATAGCGACCGGCCAAGGCCGAATGCTTCGGTGATCAATAACATGCGAACGCTTGCCGTTTTCTTTGCCCTGTCGTTTTGTGGCGAAAGCAGTTTCCATCCGTTCGCTGGCCAATTATGGGGACAACTCAGTTCACCGATCGACGCGCAAGAAACTCAAGATCCAGTGCATCAAGTTGTTATACCGATGGACCAAGACGGGAATATGTTCGGGACGACCGTTTATGTCCCTGCGGAGATGCTGAGCACCCTTGATGGAAAACGCGCAACCGATCGAGGGACCCAGCGGATAGCAGCACGCTATGGGTTGCGAGTCGGCACCCGTGGACGTGTGTTCAATTCGGCGGATCAGATCGTTATGGTTTATGATTTTCTGGTCGGCGAGGATCTAGAACCGGTTCGCTTTCCTATCAATGTTTTGCAGTTGCAATTCCCTCGATTCAGTTTGGACGGCAACGAATTGAGCATTGGCCCGAAGCTTCGCAATAACGGTAGCGAATGGGTTTGGACGCCAGACAAAGCGGGCCGCCATACGCTCCAGATTGTTGCGCAGCCCGTTTTGAAAACCAACGAATTGGATCGCAACCGGGAATCGATCAGCCAGTCCGTGGACATTGCCATCTTGCCGATCGCCAATGCCTTGCTAGAGATCGAAACCGACCCTCAAAACAGCGTGGAGGTCGTGACACGCGGTCGGGTCACCGACCCGGCGCCAGGACGTTTTATTGCGATGCTCGGCGCTGTCGATCGACTCCAATGCATTTTTAACACCCCGATCGTCAAGTCCAGTTCGTTTAGTAACCCATTGACCAACGCGCCCGAGAGCAACGATGCACCCGTAATGAATACGGAATTGTTTTTGCAAGGGGATGTATTGCAGGCAAAGACAATTGTTGATTTCCCGAAAGGCATCGCAACAGGTCAGGAGATAGAAATCGAAGCCGATTCCCAGTGGATCCCCATCGGTACGCATTGGGGCGATGCCGAATGGATTGATACACGCTCAGGCAGCACCCTAGGCCGACGTCGGTATCTGCTCGAATGGAAGAATGCTTCAAGCAACGGCGTGCAAGTATCGAGTCGAGATCGACAGATATCAGTGATCTGGGTGCCGCAACCCTCCAGCAATAGCTTGAACGTTCTCTTCGCGGAATGCCGCGATCGCAGGACGCGCCGCGGTACATTGCGATATGCGCGTGCGTTCGACGCGAATTGGAGTTTAAGTCTCGATGGAATCAATGCATGGATTCCCGCGATCGGTTCCAAAGACCGATTGGATTGGCCCGAGATGACGGCGAACCCAATCGCGACTTCCCTCCGCATTCCCTCCAACGGTAGCTTCGGCGGAGTCCTAAAACATAGGCAGCAAACGGAACGTTCCCAAGCCCGCGTTACAACCAAATGGGTGATCAATGCAAATCGAGAGAGCCTCACTTCCGTGATGGAACTCCGTGGCGGCGGAGCCTCGAACGAGCCATTGGTTATCGAACTGCCAAGCGATTTTGCACTGAGTGAACTCTATAACGAGAATGGCCCCGTGCGATCGTTGCAGAGCCGGGTAAACAATAGGCTTCGAGTGCAAGTGCTTGCAGACCGTAAATCGCTTGAAGCAAGCTTCTTGATCCTTCAAGCGAAGCGTCTGGAAACGAAACGGTCAAAACGATTTGGAGAGGAATCCCTTTGGCAAGACCTTCCATGGATTGCTTTGTCCCAAAGCATCAATGCCGACCAAAAGCTCGAGATCACGGCGGCCGAAAACGTTGTTTTGCGATTGGAGGCGGATCCGCTCATGCTCGTTGGGAAAGGACTTAGCACGCCCCTTCTCAACTTTGAAAAGTCGTCCTCCGATAGCTCTGCGAATCCTATGCCTTTTGCGCGGTATCAAATCGCCCCACGCGATGAGCCCATCAGCGGACACTTGACAGTGAGACTGAACACCAACGTCAGCCCAGCGGAAATCGAGGTGATCGGTGAGGTGTCGCATTCTATGTTCTCGCGACCAAGCTTTATTCTCGAAGGCCCATTGTCACTAAAAGACCGCTTGCCAAGCAACTCCAAGGCGAAAGCGATACCAAGTCCCGACCCAAGCAAAACATGGCTTCAAGTTCCATTGCCGGAAACTGTTTCTGAATTGGACCAGAAATCAATAACGACGTTTGCTCGATTTGTACCCAAGTCCGACGATATTGCGTACGACTTAGAACTCATGCGAAATATCCGTCCGATAGATCGCGATCTGGTTTGCACCGTCGAAACCGATCCGTCAAATACCGACGCGATCCTTCAAAAACCGAGCGTCGCTCGCGCGGAATCGGATCCCGCGAACAGGGATTCCCTTCCGATTGCAAACTGGATGATGCGCATTCGGAACAGTCATTTTCAGAATACGCCAAGCGAGCGATTTGTGTTGTTGGAATCCGAATTCTGGGCTGCGGAACCCACCGAGGGACCATTCTTGGAACGCAGCTTGGAATGGCTCGTAGGGGGCGATGCCGAAGTCGTATCGGTCGCCATCGATGGAGTTCAGGTCGACTTTTCTAAGCAAGGCCAAAACATTCATTGCCTGCTGGCCCCCGCCGGTCTCGGCGCGGAGGTCGTCGTATTTTCTAAGCATCGCGTTTCTGTTGGTTCCGATGGAAAATCCAGCATCCATGCAATCGAGTTGCTTCACCACCATGCTCTAGATCGAGGTCCGACGCTTCTAGAATATCCTGACGACGAACTCGGCCCTGATCCAGTGACGGTTTTCGTCTCTGCAGGCTCCGTGCCTTCCGTTCCCATCGCCCAGGAGATCGGAAACATTGCCCAATCTTGCTTGGAATGGGTGGAGCAGTCGACGGCATCGCTGGATGATCCTCAGACACTAGCCAGTTCCTCGGACGCGGTCCGTTGGCAAAGGCATTGGAATCAAAAAGCCAAGCGTTATTTGGAATGTTGGTCCACAACACCGTCTATCTCGGATCGCGTTTCATTTAAAACCGCCGTCGAACGTTTTCAGAAGCAATCCGAGGATCCACGGATGCGTTCTGAGTCCCGACCCAAACACACAATGACGCACGCGGGGTTGAGCGTTCGCAATGATTCAGAACCTGCATCGCAAGCCGGCGCGAAAATGCTTTTCTTGTTTAGCTGTTTGCTGATCTTGTTCAGCATCCATATGCTTGCCTCGGTATGGCCTTGGCTTCAAAAACGCCCCTGGTGGTGCTTGATCGGATTGGGATTTTTTGCGTGGATGGTAAGTGGTGTTTATTTGCCCACGCTGATCCTGTGCACGATGGGTCTGTTTGTCGCGGCAGACAGCTATTGGATCCTCACCGCGCGACTTCGACGAAACGGGACTCGCGGACTACGGTCACTTTGATCTCGCCGGGATAAGTTAACTGTTCCTCGAAGGACTTGGCGATATCTCGACAAATCTTTGCCGCAACCGAGTCGTCGGTATTTTTGGAACTGACGATGACGCGCAACTCGCGGCCTGCTTGGATCGCGAACGCTTGCTCGACCCCGTTGAAGCCCTTGGCGATGGCCTCCAGTTCCTCCATGCGTTTGATATAGCGCTCGAGCGATTCGCGTCTTGCTCCGGGTCTCGACGCGCTGCATGCATCCGCAGTTGCGACCAGCAACGTATACGGGTACTCGGTGGTCAATTGATCGTGATGTCCCAAAGCGGCATGCACAACCTGCTCATTCTCGCCATTGCGTTTGAGCATGTCGGCGCCAATTTTCGGGTGGCCTCCTTCCAACTCGTGATCGGCCGCCTTGCCGATATCATGAAGCAATCCACAACGACGGGCTGTTTGCGGATTGAGTCCGATCATTTCGGCCATCATCCCCGACAGGAATGCAACTTCCACGCTGTGTCGAAGCACGTTTTGGGAATAACTGGTTCGAAAGTGAAGCCGGCCGAGCATATCGATCGTGCGTTCATGCAAACCCTGGATATTGACCTCCTGGGCAGCCTCCTCGCCCTTGCGACGAATGAAAGCTTCGATTTGCTTTTCCGTGGCAGCAACAATTTCTTCGATACGCGTCGGGTGAATCCGTCCGTCGACCACGAGCTTTTCAAGCGACTGCCGAGCGATTTCGCGACGTACCGGGTCGAAACCGCTGACAATGACGACGCCGGGCGTATCGTCGATAATCAAATCGCAACCGGATACTTTTTCAAAGGAACGGATGTTTCGGCCTTCGCGTCCAATGATGCGTCCCTTCATGTCATCGCTCGGGATATCGACGGTGCTGGTGCTGCTCTCTGACGTTTGAGCCGATGCGTAGCGTTGCATAGCGACCAAAAGAATATCCTGAGTTTTCTGTTGGGTAATCTCGGAAACTCTCTTTTCGTGCTTGAGAATGACTGAGCCCAGCTCCCCTTGCAGTTCCTTTTCTAAGATGGACATTAGCTGTTTTTTTGCCTCGTCAATGGACATTCCGGTGACGCGGGTAAGGTCGTTTTGTTGTTGCTGAATGAGCTTGGAATAGTGTTCGCTTTTTCGCGAAACATCCTCCATTTTTTCGGTTAACTTGCGCTGGGTATTCTCGACCAGTTTCTCTTGTTTCCGGGCGTCTTCCGACGATTGCTTGAGAGATTCTTCCCTGCGTTCCAGGACGGCTTCTCGCTTCCTGAGCTCGTCCTTGATCTTTTGATTGTCGCTGTCAAAACGCGATTGCTGTTGCAGCAGCTTTTCCTTCTTCTCCAGTTCCGCAGACTTGGCCAGATTTTCGCAGTCCAATTTGGTTTGCTCAAGCAACCGCTTGGCTTGACTTTTAGCATCGCGGCCCTGCAGGGCATTGATGCCGTACATGATTGCCGCCCCGATGGCCGCGCCTAGAAGAGGCAGTAGCCAACCCAAAGTGGGTGAAATTGCAGTCGTTTGGGCAAGAGGAGTGCCAAGCAACTCCAACAAAGAGAGATCGTAGTTCGGGAAATGGAACACAGCATTACTTTCGGTTTAACA
>JANODW010000552.1:0-3944 GCA_031412875.1 Pirellula sp.
ATATCCATTCCAGATACGTCCGGCAACATGAGGTCCAAAATGACCAAGTCCAAATCCTTTCTTTGGATCCAGTGGACCGCCTCTTTGCCGTTTTGAGTCCACTCGCACTGGTGTCCGATTTCGCTAAGGCCCTTCTCAAGCGCGACCCCCAACACAGGATCATCCTCCACGATCAGAATCTGCATCAACGGTCACCTCACCAATGAATAAAGAATGCCCCCGACAACTCGGCAACCCGACAACTCGAGAACCCTCCCGGACTTTGAGTCGATATTCTAACCTCTCAATAGTCTTTCTTGGCAAAATCGTCGCGAACGCTGCTGAGAACCATTTGAGCATTCGATTCGTTGCTTTCCCAGTTTTCAGATGCACTCTGCAAAACGCCCACCGTTTCGAGCAGCACAGTGACTCCGCTTGACTGGCCCATCCCTCGACGGATCGCGTCTACCAACCTTTGACTTCGATCTTTTGGGACAAGGATCTCGACTCTACACAAGCTCCTCGGCATGTTCCCTGGCAATAGTGCTTCCCACGTGCTTTTTATGCATTCCTTTATTTCAGATTGCTCCATCACGCGAATGACGGCTCCCTCCATACTTGCGGGTGCAGTGATGGTGACACGATGCTGAAGAGGGATGCCGCGTTGCTTCCTAGCGGAGAGACTGGAACCACTCATTTGCCGATGTCCATCCAGCCCAATGACGTCGAGCTTCAGTCTTTCATGGGCAAAGTCCTCTTGAAGTTCTTGAAGCTTTTCCATCACGGTATGGTCGACGAACTTCGTTCCGGAAAGATCGACAGTTACGTTGGAATGCTGAACAAAACCGAGATGTTCGATTTGACGCCGAAACGGGATCCAATTGGAAAACACAGCAGAATGACGAGCGTAAACGATACAGCTTCCATCCTCGAGCGTCTGCACATCCAGAAACGATTTAAAAAGGGAGGTGATGGGAACTCCGTTTGCCGTATGGATGACAAGCTTCGCGACGATCCCCAGCATAATTCCGATCAAGAGATCGGTTGCTAAGACCATGACCATCGTGAAAACAAAGATAAAGAGCTGTTCGCGGCCGGTGCGGTATACCTTGAGAAACTCATTGGGCGAGGCCAGTCTAAAGCCAGTGAAAATAAGCATCGCGGCCAGCGCGGTCGTAGGAATCAGGTGGATAAAATTAGCAAGGAACGAAACGCTTACCAACAGAAAAAGTCCGTGCCAAAAATTCGCGAATCTGGTTTTCGCTCCGTTGTCTATGTTGGCCTTGCTTCGCACAATTTCAGAAATCATGGGCAGTCCACCAATGGCAGAACTGACCGTATTTCCGATCCCAACGGCCAGCAGGTCAAGGTTCAAATTTGACTTACGGCGATAAGGGTCGATCATGTCAACTGCCTTGGCGCTGAGGATCGATTCCAAGGAACCGATCAATGCGTACATAAAAATCCATTTCCAAGCGGCAAAGGTTTGCAGCGAGTAGAAGTTGGGAAGCGTGATTGCAGAGATCAAATTGGAAGGGATGTTTACCAAAGCCTTTTCCGATATGAAATGCTCCACACCACCAAACATATACTTGTGCGGCTGGCCTAACTCGAAATACATTCCCAAGGGAATCGCCAGCAGCATGACCAACATCGGAACGGGGATTTTTTTGACAATTTTATTCTTGAAAAAGGTCATTCCGAACAGGAGGGCCAAGCTAACGAATCCGATGAATGCGACATAGGGATCCATATTCCAAAGAGAATTAGGAATCTCACCTATCAGGGCCAGCGGCTCGTGCCCTTTGGGTTGCACACCGAGCAAAGTGTGCGCCTGCTTGCCAATGATGATCACTCCAATGGCAGCCAACATTCCGTGCACGACCGCCGAAGGAAAAAACTCGCCGATCACTCCACTTTTTAGAAAACCGAATCCAATTTGGATAACCCCGGCGACCACTCCAATCGCAAGCACGGCAGCGTATCCCGCTTCATCGCCATAAATGGACCGCATTTCTTGGATCGCCCCCAACGATATCACGATCAGCCCGGCAGCCGGTCCTTTGATGGTCAACTCGCTATTAGAAATAAACGGAGTGATTATCGCTCCTACGATGGCAGTCAAAACGCCTGCAACAATAGGGAATTCAGACGCTGACGATATTCCCAAACACAACGGAAGTGCGATTAGGAAGACCAAGAATCCACTCAATGCATCGTAGCGAAAGTACTTGAAGAATCCCGAAACGTTCCCTACCGGGATCAGCGCGGTTTGGGAGGCTGCGGCAGCAGATTGGCTCGACATAAGTTGCATCTTCTTTGGAGACGGTTCTGGATCAGAAGCGGTAAAGTATATTTCAATGTATCGACTATGTAGCTACGAGATCCCATTACAAATCTGTTAGTTCATTGCGTGGTGGGTTTCGCAATTTCGCGATGGCCCAAGAGCTCTACCGCCGCATCGAAACGCGAGTGAACCCAAGGTTGCGGCCATAGCCCGGCCCCAATCAATAACAGCGTAAAGGTCAGAATCGCAATACGCTCAGGCCGAACCGAACCCAATGGGATAGTCGAACGATGAGATGCACCGGTGAAGATACGAAAATATGTTTGTAGGATGGCGATCCCATTGAGCGCGGTAGAGGCAACAACCACTCCGCCCACCCAAGGCGAGATCTCGATCGCCGCTTCCACTAGCAATTCGGTACCAGTAAAACCAATCGTGCACGGGAACCCAACCGCGGATAGGCCTGTCAACAAGAAAAAACCAGCCAGTTGGGGCATTTGAGAATAGAGCCCATGGTACTGATTCAATGCCAGCGGCCCCGTCCTCGCTTCGACGCATCGCAGGGTCAGTCCCAAACCTGTTAGCGACAAGGAAACAGAAAACCAAACCAGCAGTGCTCCCGTCAAACCGATCGGCGTGGTTGTTTCCAGCCCGACTAGAACCAAGGCAGAATGGCTTAGAAAAAGAAAACAAAAAAATCGTCGAGAGTCGGTTTGAACAATCGCCATGCACGATGCATACAAAGCTGTGGCCAACGATAAAAATGCAATGCTTCGCAGCGCCCAATCCGGCGCTATGGGCAGAACGAGCCGCATGGTCGCATAAGCTCCCACCAGCGGTGTGATAAACAAAAGCGCATTGCCAAACGCAGCGCGCTCGAATAAGTCTGTAATCCAACAATGCAGAGGAAAGCAGCCGCTGCGAATCAATACCGAAGCGACCAAAAGAACAATACCAAGCCCCCGGCAAGTGTCCGAGGTGCAAAGTTCATGAAATAAAACGCCGGAAACCATCAGAATATGGGATAGACCAATGTGAACAACGAAAACCGTGGTGATGCTGTTGCGCGATCGCAAATCCATAAACATCGGTACCGTATTGATGACCAATAGGACAATCAGCAGCCAAGTCTCTTTGCAACTCAATACAGCAAGCGTCGAGGACAGAGAGAACAAGCTCATTGCAAAAGAGAACTTTCCAAACTTGACCCGCGGCGTCGCTAGAATCGTCAAAAAGAATAGCAACGCCGTCAGTGGCATCAAAGGGGCATTGAGCTTGTCGATGACAAACTCCTCGCGGCCAATGAGTGACTGCACCGCGTCCCAATGGTCGTGCGCTTCAAAGGAAAATAGTGTTTCAAAATCGATCCAACCGGCCAACGCGAGCAAGAGAGTTATCGCTGCGATCGCCAAACTGGCTGATCGCGCTTGCGTGGGCTCCTGCAACCGACCGACCCAAAGCGATGCAAGCCCTGGCACGAGGATGCAGAGTTCTAACCAGGGTAAGTGCAATTCATTCATTGTTTCAATGGGATCCGGAAAAGCGACATCGTTCGCAAAGTTTTGATAAACCAATTGGCTATTCGTCAGGAAGTCGAGGCGAACTGCCTTTCTCGCCTGAAAGCCAGGCTGTCCATGCGAGTTCGAAACTGTTTAGTTTGCAAAACAAACGAAAAAAG
>JANODW010000553.1:0-10668 GCA_031412875.1 Pirellula sp.
GGACGGAAATCTGCACGAACGTCACCTGTAAGTTTTCTTGGATTGGTCGGACTTCGTCGAGCCAAGCAAGCAGCAGGATTCCAAGCTTGCATGTTGAGTGCAACACCGCCGAGGACGTCATCTCGAGATCCGCCTGCAACCGATTCGCCAAACAACACTGTGTTCGATGTTCCGTCCGGAATCGCGCCGAAACCTAGGAAGCGATTGACTTGGAACATACCACGGTTGTCGCGCCCTTGATCAGGACGGAAGTGGTTTTGGTGGTAATCGTCTCCCACGCATGCCTTGTAATTAAGGAGCGATGGGCTTTCTGAACGATTGGTTGGAGGTGTATCCGATGGGCATACAAAGCCGGGAATCTGTGCTTTCCAATTTGCGTTTTCCCAAGCATTGTTGGCAGTGCTCCAAGGGGTCGGAAGACCAGGTCCGTTTGGACGCGCTTGGCTTGTGATGTTGGAGTGCAGCGGAGCTTGCTCAAGATAAGGCAACAATCCGATCGTCCAAGCATAAGGCCAACCGGCTCCGGCACCCATTCCTGGCGCAGAGTTTCCCGAGCCTGGATGGCCGAGGGATGGGAACACCTTGTAAGCGCTCGCGTAATTGTGTGCAGCCAAGCTCAATTGCTTGACGTTATTTCCACATTGCATGCGTCGTGCTGCTTCGCGTGCCGCTTGAACAGCAGGCAGCAACAAACCGACCAAAATTCCGATGATGGCTATAACCACCAACAGTTCAACCAGGGTAAACCCCTGAGGCCGCATTTTTTTCATAAAACATCTCCGTTCAAGGCAAGAAAAAACGAAAAATACATGAGTACCAATGTTGATGATAGTGCCTTTAGAGCGACGCGTAAAGAATAATGCGACTCGTTGCATACAAAAATCTTGTTTTATCGATGCTCTGTATAAGTAAGTTTAATCCCTGTTGAGGCTTTCTTTCAGCAATAGGTGTTGGTTCCCGTCTTTTGGACCAAATTGCTCTACTTTGCCTGTGGGCCACCGAACTTCGATTTGTTCGACGCGTGTATGCGGCCCCAGACCGAAATGCAGTCGGCTCCCAAAATGGCTCTGGTATCCTCTCCCGCTTCGCACTTCGTCGATCCATTTTTGATTGCCTGCCATGACGCGAACGCGGGCTCCTACGGCATCTCGATTGGATGCTGTCCCCGCGAGCGAAATTTGGAGCCAATTGTTTTTGACGACAGAATCGTTTCGTAGCAAGGTCGGCGCCGCGTTGGAGTTTTGAATAACCACATCGATATCACCATCATTGTCTAGGTCATCGAAGGCGGCACCGCGACTGCTTTCTACGATTGCCATCCCGTTCCCCGAATGTTTGGACACGTCGCTATATTTCCCGCCGCCTTCGTTGCGCAGTAGGAAGTTAGGGACCTTGAGCGATGTTCTATCGTCCATCAATTCGACGCGGTCGAAGTGCCCATTGGCGATGAAGATGTCTCGGTCCCCATCGTTATCGAAATCAACGAATGCTGTGCCCCAATTCACATGCGGGAAAAGGGAGCTAGGAATCTGAGCTTTCCGCGTTGCATCCTCGAACAACCCACCGCCTAGGTTGCGGTAGAGGACAGGCATTTCGGATTGGTAGTTCGTCACAAACAGATCGAGCAATCCGTCTCCATCCATGTCGGCGCAATCGACGCCCATGCTCCCATTGATCTTTCCTTCGAAATTGCTGGCGACGCCGCTCAGCAATCCCATTTCTTCAAACTTTCCTGTTCCATCGTTTTGATAAAGCAGGTTAGGTGACCCATCTTGCGCGACGAAGATATCCGTATCGCCATCGTCGTCAAAGTCGGCCGCGACCACTCCCATGCCTGGCCCGAGGGTAGAACCGATACCGGATGCCACACTGATGTCTTCGAACGTGCCGTCGCCACGGTTGCGATAGAGCAAGTCGGGGAGTTTTTTGTAGTACTGGGGGCCGGCCATCAAATATTGCCCTTTGACCAAGACAGGCACATGATTCTCGTAGTTAAAGTCGACGTAGGTTGCAACAAACAAATCGAGGTGGCCATCCCGATCGACATCGACAAAGCATGCCCCAGCGCCGACCGGGTACGAGCCGGCGACGCCCGCCTTTTGCGTCACATCGGTAAACGTTTTGTCTCCATTGTTTTGGTACAGAACACTGCGTCCGAAGGTAGTGATGAAGAGGTCCGGATCATGATCGTTGTCGTAGTCGGCAACCACGACGCCCAATCCGTAACCGCGAAAGTCCAAGCCCGCAGCCTCGGTCACCTCTTCGAATTTCCAGTTGCCCAAGTTGCGATAGAGCGCGTGCCGCAAAGCAACAGGTTTTTCGGCGTCGCGAAAGGGGCTGCCATTGGTAAAGAAGATGTCGATCAGCCCGTCGCCGTCATAATCGAATAGGGCCAGCCCGCCCGTCATGGCTTCGACAATGAATCCGCGACCACCCGCGCCGGTATTGTGTACAAAATCGATTCCGGTTTGGGCTGTGACGTCCGTCAATTGAATAGTATCCAGCGGTGCTTTCTGACCATACGCACACTCGGGCAGGATCTGCAAGGTCGCGATCCCTGCGAGGACGAGCAGAAAGCGAAGCGTTGGCCGCGATGCACGCGATGCAAGCAGTGTTCGCAGTGTTCGCAGTGTTCGTACTGGTCTCGCGTTGCGGAAACAGTAAAAGCTGTTCATGGATACTTTGTTTCTCTTTCGAGTTGTTGAGCGAGTTTGAGCGCTTGGCTAGCGCCTATTTCATCCTTTTGCTTTTGGCAGATGGATGCCAGGAATCGGAACCCCTCCGCGGTCGGCTGCCGCTCGATGGATTGCTGTGCATACCATCGCGCTTTGGAGAGGTCTCCCGCCTGCAGGTGAAATTGCGATAACGTGGCGTAGGGCTCGATGGCCGAGGGGTTCAACGTCATCGCCATTTTGAGAGCTGCTTCTGCCGACTTGTTGTCCTGCAGTTGCGAGCAGATTTTTGCAAGATCGACAAGATCGCGGAATTGAGGTTGGCCCAACTCCAAAATCCTCTCTCGAACGACCCGTTCCTCAGCAAGCATTTTGGTTTTGAAGTACAAGTCCGCGAGTGCTCTCAATCCCGACATGTCCTTTGGAGCCAAAGCGACGCAGCGCATGAGTAGCCGTTCCGTTTGAAGATTATCCTTTTGTCGAAAGTAAACGGTAGCCGCCTCCGTGAATACGGTGGTGGCCGTCTTGCGAATTTCCTTTTCACTGAGAACTTGATAGCGTTCCTGGCCAGAGAGCTTGTCGCGGTTCATCAATTCGGTGTAGGTTTTGAGGTGTTTGGCTGCCTCCAAGCGATTCCCTTGCCGAGCGCATGCATTGCCCAAGCCGACGAAGACACTCGGCGATGCGGCTCCGAGTTCGAGCGCCTTTCGAAAACTGGCTTCGGCTTCGGCAGGTTTGCCCAACTCCAATTGCGCTTGGCCGAGCAATATCCAATTCGACGAATCGTTTTGGGATTTGAGCATGGCTTTTTGAATGGTTGCAATCGATTCCTCGTAGCGTCCCAGTTTGGCTAAGGCGATGGCGCGGTGGTGCCGAAAATCAAACGATTCGAAGCCTTGCGCCTCTCCCTCGTCTAGCGCGCGAATGGCGAGTTGGTTGTCTCCAATTTCCATGGCAATCGAGGCGAGATTGACGCAATAGATTTCTTGTTTGGGCGCTAGACGGATGCATTCTTGCCATAGCTCTTTGGCCTCCGAATATTGGCGCGTTTGCGCCTTCATCATCGCAGCCACATGCAGCGCGTCTGGGAGTTTTGGAAACTGATTGCGAAGGTCCGAGACGGCTTGTTCTAGTTCCGCTTGCAAATCATCTGCGCTGATCTCGACCGGTTCCCGCACGAGCCGAATCGAGGGCACGGAGGGTGCGATCGGAGCAGGATTCGGCTGGCTTGCTACGGATTTGGATTCGACTGCTTTCTTTTCGGCGGCTTGCTTTTCGCCCGATTGCTTTTCGCCGAGGGGTGTCGACTCGGAACGCGACTTCGCCCGTTCCAGTTCCTGTTGCATTGTGCTCAATCGATCTGCCAGGGTTGCTTGGCCTTCCAAAGCACCGCGGGTCAAAACGATAGATACGACCGCGATCCCCGATGCGAGCAAACACAACAGAGGCATCCACCAACCGATTGGCTGGGGGGGCGAGAGTGGTTGGTTGTTGCTATCCTCTAAGATGGTTGAATCCTTTTCCGTCTCTTTCATAGTCTTGCATCTACGTTGGTCATTTAGCGGATTGGGCGGCCTTGAGCAAAGCGGCAATGCTTTCATCGTTTGGAGAGAGTTCGAACGCGCGTTTCAAACATTCGACTGCGCCGGGCGCGTCTCCCATCGATTCGGCGATCATGGCGCCCATCACGTGCCATTCGGTTTTAGCGGGTTCGAGGTTTCGGGCGGTGGTGATCATTTGTTTTGCCTTGGACAATTCTCGTTTGCCGAGATGGATCTTTGCCAGTTCTGCAAAAGGGAAGGCAACGTTGGGGCTGACTCGCGTTGCCTCCGAGAGCGTACGTTCTGCTATATCGTATCGTCCAAGCTGGGAGGCAACACTTGCCAAGTTGATATGGTTGAGCACATTGTCGGGCTGGAGTTCAAGCAGCTTTTCTTGAACCGAGAGGGCTTGTTGAAATCGGTTCGTGCGGCGGTACACGGCCGACAATTCCATGTAGGCGGTTAGGTCTTTGGGCTCAATGGCGACGCTGCGCAATAGCCATTGCTCTGCGAGGGTCGGATTGCCATTTTCGATTGCAGCCCTCGATCCTATAGAAAAGAGTTTTACAGCTAATCCCCGCAGTGTCTTTAGATAGAGATTGTCGAAACCAGTGGAGCCAGTGGAACCTGTGGATGGATTTGTTGAGATGGGAGCGTCTGTACTTTCGGGCCCCGATCGCAGTTTGCTCGCCTCCTCGGTTTTGCCTTGACGCGTCAGCACATTGGAAAGCATGATCTGAAGAGATGTGGGTTTGCCCCCGCATTCGATCGCTTTTCGAAACGCCCGTTCGGCGGATTCGAATCGCTGCAACTGCACGTCGATGGTGCCTCGTTGCGTCAGTATGTCTGGACTTTCAGGGAACCACTTCAGGCCTTGTTCGAGGACCGTGTCCGCCTGTTCGAGTTCTCCTAATTTGGAAAGCCCGCTCGCCAGTTCCGCAACCAATTCGGCAGACCGTTTGCCCGATTGCAGGGTGTTTTTCAAAAGCGCTACCGCTTGCTCGTCCTCGCCACGTTGGCTGAGGATCGAAGCCAGACCGACATAAGGGCCGGCTTCTTTTGGTTTTAGTTCGATGCATTGTTGCCAAACTTCTTGGGCGCGTTTCGATTGTTTGAATTCGGCAAACGTCATCGCCGAAGCATGAAGCGCGTCGACGCTCGTTTGGAATTCGGAAGCCAGCCGTTCGGCCATCGCAAGCAGTTCTGCGGTCAAATCCTCAACGGTTATCTTTTCATCGGGTGCAGGAAACAGAACGCGGGTCGCGGTTTCCGGAGCATTGCCGTTGCCATGGGAGGCAGCAGCTAGAGGCGGTTCCATCGATCGCGACGCGTCGGGTGGGAAATCCTCCAACGGCTCTTGAGGAGTGAACGCAATGGCAATAGCTATGGCCACACCCGTCCCCAATAGGATGACCGTTACGAGCGAAATCCAGTGGGTCGGTTTGCCACCGCGGCCAGCTTTTTGCGACCGGCCCTCGCGCTTGGTGATTGCGTTGTTTTTCTTCAATCGAGACCTTTGGAGTGAACGCAGTCGGATGAATCGCAAGCGAAGAGTTGCCACTTGTAGAAACGGACTATTGTAGTCGCTTTCACGCAATCGAACACGTGGTTAGGCGCAAAGATGAACCTTCGTTACCGAGGAAAGGGGATAGGAACCGCGTTGCGGCAATTGACCCGTGGGATGCGTCTTGCTATTCTCGGGAACTGCTCGCAAGGTCTTGACGATCGGTGGTTTTGCTGGTTGGGGCCGATTCGATAAGTTATTGCTCCCCTTTTTCTGAAGTTCTCTCACATGATCAGACCCCTTGCTTTCCTCGTCGCGATTACAGCCGCGTGTACGTTCGCCTTGCATGGAGCATTTAGCACTTACCATCCCTTTGTTCTAGCATCACCGGAGACGAGGAAATCGGTTGAAGTGACCACGGCGCAAAATTTGGAGCTCAGGGCAGCGGAACTGGCCAGCGACATGATTGCTTACGCTGTATTTTCTGCACTGCTTTGCGGCGCCTTGGCCGCGTGTTGCAGTGCGGCCCGTTCTGCCAAAGGACAAATCGTGGGACTCGTTGTCGGACTGCTAGGAGGCGCTGTCGCTGGCGCAGCAACCGGATGGATTGGCCATTCGCTGGAGCTGAACCCCACGTTTGCGATTTCCGATCCGATGATTTACGCCATCGTACGCTGGTCCCTCATGCTGCTCCCGATCGGGATCATGGCAGGCATCGCTCTTTCGGCATCAGATAGCACAGGCAAAATTGCAAACACGGTCGCCGGAGCCGTCATCGGTGCGATACTCGCCTCCATGATCTATTCCATAGCCGTAGGGACTTTTACGACGATTGAAGCTCGATCCGCAATCCTTCCGTTCCACGATGCCAACCGAATGATGCTCATTGGGTTAAGTGTTTTTTGCATTGGAGCGGGTGCCATCATTCAGCTTCATCGCAAGTTGAAATAGCCTCTATGGGTTCCCCCCGCCATGCAATACGCGTTCCTTTCCCAAGTCCGTTTTCGGGTGTATCACCTGAGTGTGGCTAGTCTTGCCTTCCTAGCGTTTGCATTGAGTGCGAGTGCAAACGATTACCTGTTGACGATAGGAGGTGGGTACGAGCCGGCTGGCAACCAAGCATCTCTGGAAGCGAACGTCCTTTTTTTTCAGCAGATTGTGGGCCAAGAGTTCCAGGGCGTGGCAAAGCACTTGGTCTACTTTGCAGATGGTCTAGATCCCGGCGAGGACCTGCAGATCGTTTCTCCGAAAAAGGAAATCGACTCTCCCGCGATCACACTTCTCGAATCTGCGTTTGCAATGGACCGGCCTAATCTGAGCTATCGCAACCATCGCGTCCCAGACGTTTGCGGTCCACTTCTTCCCAGGTCCATCAAGAGCGGACTAGAAGAGATTGCCGAGCAACTCACCTCTGGGGATCGACTGATCGTTTACGTCACCGCCCACGGGAGCGCGGGGCCCGCCAAAGATCCGATGAACACGTCGATTAGCTGCTGGCGCAAAGAATCGCTCAGCATGAAGAAGTTCACCGAATGGCTGGACCGGTTGCCCGAGGAGGTACCGGTGGTGTTGGTGATGGCGCAGTGCTACTGCGGTGGATTCGCAAATGCCATGTTTGCGGGGGGCGACCCGAAAAATGGATTGTCCAAATCGGTGCGAGCCGGATTCTTTGCGCAGCGATTCGATTTGCCTGCGGCGGGATGTCGGCCCGACATTGAAAATGATGAGGAGTACAGCAGTTATTTCTGGGGCGCATTCCTGGGACGCTCGCGCACGGGGAAAGCCGCGTTGGGGGTCGATTGCGATAACAATCACCGAGTCTCGTTCGACGAAGCCCATGCCTATGCCGTTCGCGCTAGTCAGACCATCGACATACCACTTCGGAGCAGCGACTTGTTTTTGCGATACTACAGCCGCATCGCTGGCTACGAGTCGACGCGCATGCAAGAACCGCTGCTCGGAAATGACAAGTCCGATAGCGAGCTGGAGTTGGAGTATTTTTCAGGCCGACTCCAAGAGCTATGCAGTCGAGGATCGAAATCGCAAGCGTTGACGATCCAGTCTATTGCACAGCAACTCGGTCTATCCATGGACTGCGATGTCACCGAAGTGTTCAAGCAGAACAATGCCCAGTCCGAGCTGTTCCGACAGTCGCGTTTTGTTCCGGGGCGGCGAGGGCCAGGAGCTCCTGGACAAGGCGGACCGGGCCGGCGCGGTCCTCGCAATTCTAGCCGCCGCGAGTTCCAACGCGAGCTTGTCGAAAGCTGGCCCGACCTGGAAAAGCCCTCCGAGTGGAGCGGATTGCCATGGCTCTTTGGGACCGACGGCCAAGCGATCGTCGACGAGTTTCGCCAGCTTCCAAGCTTTGACGCATTCAAGAAAAGCCAAGACGATCGCAAGCTAGCGCGCGAAAAGGCCTCAGATGCGGAGCTTCGCGAAGTGCAATTTCGACGTTTGGTTCACACGATGGAGAGCGTTATGCTCGCACAGAATTTGCCTCGCGTTGCGAGCGAAGAAATCCTCGCTCGCTACCAAGCAATGACCGCACTCGAAGCGTCGCACCTGTCGCAAAAAAAGTAATCGGCCAAACGGCCGCAACTGGCTGAAAGGCGCTCTGGGGCGTTAGGCGAACAATTGGGGGATGATGTTGCCGTCTCGCACCAACGTGATCGGGCGTCCAGAATCCGTCTGGAATTCTTGTTTGGGATCGATTCCTAGGTTGTGATAGAACGAGGCGGCGGCGTCGCTAGGGGACAGGGCGTCGTGGGCAGGGCCAGCCGCCGTCTCATCGCTTTGGCCGATCACTTGCCCGCCCCGAATCTTTCCACCGGCCATCAGCATAAACATGCAGCGGGGGTAGTGGTCGCGGCCGCCCAAGGTTGCGCGCGTATTGATTTTGGGAGTCCGTCCGAACTCACCGGTAACCATCACGGACGTCGAATCCAAAAGGCCTTTTTGAGCGAGGCCGGTCAGCAACGCGGATACCCCACCATCGAATTTCGGTAACAACTTGGTCTTCAGGTTGTTAAAGATATCGGTATGGTTGTCCCAACCACCGACCTGCAGCGATACAAAGCGAACACCGGATTCGATGAGCCGGATTGCCAACAGACAGCTTTGTTCGAAAGGGTCTGTCCCAAATTGCGAAGCGAACGAAGGGGCTTCTTTGGAAATATCAAAGGCGTAGCGAGCGCGTTCGCTAGTGAGCATCGAGTATGCTTTGTCGCTAAACCGGTCCAGTCCCGTCAAGGTTTGGTCCTTTCCCTCCATGGATGCAAATGCCGTATCGAGTTCGTGCAGCAGGTTTTGCCGTCGATCCAATTGCTCGACCGTCACTCCTGCCCCCAACGAGATGCCGCGAACATTGAAAGGTTTTCCGGCCTGAGGGGTCGCGCCGGTATTCATGGGAGCGTATTGGATTCCCAAGAAGCCTGCCCGTTGGCCACTGTTTGGGATCGCAACAAACGGAGGGATGTCGGATTGAACGGGGCGTTCTTTGCAAAGCACCGCGCCGTAACCAGGGTACTCCAGCGAGGCCAGAGGACGACTGCCGGTGTTGACGTATTCGCTGCCGAGCCTATGGGCTGCGAGCGTATGCGATACGCCTCGCAAAATCACATACTTGTCAAAGCATTTTGCCATTTTTGGCAACTGATCCGAGATGTGGACCCCTGGCACGCAGGTCGCAATCGTTTTGAAATCGCTGCGGATCCCATCGGGGGCGTCCGGCTTGGGATCGAAGGTATCCAAATGCGATGGACCGCCATTGAGATCGATGAAGATCCCCGACGTAGCGTGTCCCGCTTTGACCTGTCCCGCTTCGGAGAGCTTCAGATAGTTTGCAAGTGTCAACGCGCTTGCAGAAAGGGCACCGACGCGAATAAAGTCCCTTCGCTGGATTCCATCACAGTATTTATGATTCGACATGGCTGGCGTCTCCTGATTGGTAATTGGGATCGCATGGGGACGGGGTCCCGATCTGCGTTTATCTAACTTGATTTTGGTGTTGGTGTTGGTATGGGTGTTGGTTGATCTGCTCTAGTGATTGAGGATGAACTCTTTGGAGTTGATCAGTGCCCACAGGATATCGCTGATACCGTTGAGTGGGTTTTCTGCATTGGCAATGGCGTTCCGGCTCGTCGTCCATTCTTTTCCGGTCGGAAGGCGTGATAGTGTTCGCAGGTACGCCTCGTCGATCAACTGATCTGCCTGAGCGTCCGTGAGCCCGTGGATCGATGTCACGGCCTGGTCGTCACGATAGACGGCAGCAGGAGCGTCTTGCTCGGTGTCGGAGTTCTTCGGCGAGTTCTTCTGGGAGTTCCATTCCGCCAATCGCTTTTCGGAAAGGGCCAGTCGGGACTTGATGTCTCGAATGTTCTTTTCATTTCCGGCTTTGCCTTCTAATCGCTCCAGTTGTTTCTTGTACTTTCGAATATTGAGATCGAGTTCTTCCGCTTGATCTTTCTTAGGCATCGCATTCATTGGGGTGGCCGCTGCCGAACCGGGATTGCTGGGAGAGGCATTTTTGGTGTTGGACATCGGCAAGTTAAATTCTTTGGCGACTTGGGCGAGCCAACTACGCTTGGGGTCGTTCATGGCCTGCAGCACATCTGCATCGTTGCGAATGAAAACCGTCTGCAGCAGGCTGGGGTCGGAGGATTTGTCGCAATCGCAGTTGCTTTCGCGAATCGATCGTCCAAAAACGGCGAGCGCATAGCCGTTTGCGGAGGCGCTCTTTTTCTTTTTGTCCTCGGCGCTTGCACCGGCCATCGTCACGGCGCGTTCGCTATCCAGATTGCAGAGCGCCCGTGCTTGGGTGGAATCGGACAACGCAATCCGCAAGGCGTCGTAGGCTGTCTCGGCAGGCAACCGTCGGAGCAGGGCGTGCGAAAAATTGCGGCGGTCCAATGCATTGGTCTCATTGGTCTGCCAACTGCGCTGGTAGGTTGCC
>JANODW010000554.1:0-4737 GCA_031412875.1 Pirellula sp.
TTCGGATCCTTGAGGGTCGCCAAAAGAGTTTCTGCAATTTCGGAGATTCCGAATTTTGCGGCAACGTCCAGGAATTTGTCTCGAACGACTGCTGGGCCAGCAACCAGTTCATTCATACGATCTCGCAACAGCTTGATCACAATTTCTGGATTGCGATCGGCAAGAGGAAGGTGTCGGTTCATCACACGGTCGCGATCGCCTGGTTTGGCCCAATTGGCGAGCATGTCGAGTGCCTCCACTCTCATCGCTTCACTTCCGATCGACGAAGCAGCAAAGGTTGCCAATCGGAGGGCATCGGGATCGCGTCCCATTCGGAAACCGGCATTGAGAACGCGATGCACAACCGCATCTTCGTTATTCTTAGTAAGTGAGAGTTCAGCAAGTGCTGCCAGTTGGCTGTGCAACTCGGGCACATCATGGATCGCACGCGCCACCTCTTTTTGAACTTTGGAAGAACTATCCGTCAAGAATTCAAAGATGGATGGGTTAGCTAATTTCCGAAGTGCGACGACCGCCGCCAACCTTACCGCTTCGTTAGGGTTCTGTTTCAATGCGACGATTTTCGTGTAGTCTTTGACACCTGCCAAACCCATGATGCCTGCGTGCCTAAGGATCGGATCTTGATTGTCGTTCTCTGCCAAAACCTTGGAGATGCCATCCAGAGCGCTGTCTGCACCTAGCAATCCGATAGCCATACAGCAAGCGGACCGGACGATCGCCGATTCATTTTTGAGCAACTCGGTAAGCCGCGGGACCGCCGATTGGTGACCCGCATCGGCGAGCATTTCGGCGGCACGAGCGACGACCATTGGCTCGGAACTAGAAAGCGAGTTCACCAACGCTGCGGCTACAGCAGTATCGTTGGGCGATTTACGCAGAAGCTGTCCCAAGCCCCAGACGCAGTGCAGTCTTTTGATCAGCGGCGTATAGGCTTGTTGCAACGCAGCGATAAATCCGTCTCGATTGCCGCGTTCGGCAAGTTCCCATTGCGATTCCAAACGCACACGGCGATCGGCGTGGCTCAACAGTTCGACCAGTTCTGAGTCGGTTCGCGATTTCAATCCTTGATTCAGGATCTTTCGCGTGCTCTTAACCAACTCGGTAGACTGCGCTTTTTCGTCTGCGAACCGATAGATTCGTCCCTTGTTCTCGCCGTTCCAACCGTTGACCCAATCGCTTACATACATGCCCCCATCCGGTGCAAAGTCCACATCGGTGGCCAGTATCTTCCAAATGAATTCCTCGTTGCTTTTGACTTCAAAGAACGCACCCTTGGGATCCACCTTGATCATGCGAATACCGCTATTGGATGCTTGGCCGCGAAAGTCGCAGAGAAAAAAAGCGTTTGCGAACTGATCGGGAAATCCTTCTTTGGCGATCAGTCCTGTTCCCGGATAGCAAGTCAAACCGGACGGGCCGTCTGCGATGTTGGCAATCGGCGGGATCGTATATGCAGGGGTCTCATCGCTAAAGGGATACCAAATTTTCTCGCGATTGAACGGGCCTCGATCTGGGAAGTATTGGTACATCATTCGCCAACCGGTGTCGCCGCCGCGAACGATGCATACCCATCTCGCTTTGTCGCCCGAATCGGAATTGTTGTCGCCGCTAAAGAGATTTCCAAAATCATCAAATGCGAGCTCCTGCGGATTGCGAAGGCCGCTTGCGACGACCTCAAGCTTGCTGCCATCCAACTCACAGCGAAATACCGCTCCGCTTTCGGGGTTGGCAATCAAACCGTTGGGTGTTTCCACGTGGTAACCGCGGTCTCCGATTGAAAAATAGAGTCGACCGTCAGGACCGAGAATGAGACCATGCATATCATGCCCCCGGAATGCGACACGGACGCCGAATCCGTCGGCCAGCACGATGCGCTGGTCTGCAACTCCATCTTCATCTTTGTCCACCAATGCCCACAGTCGCGGGATGTTGGTGTAATAGATGCGGTCCCCACGCACCAGTGCACCTGACCCGGTACCTTCCTCGAGTCCATTGAAGCCGGATGCGAAGACGGTCGACTTGTCCGCTTGAAAATCCCCATCGGTATCGATTAGGATGCGGAGCAAATCGTCGTACTTCTCGAAGATCGATGCTTTGTCGCCTAATTGTTCTCGGTGATATTTGATTCGGTCCGCGACCGTCTTCGCCGCGAGATCTGCCGATAGCCACTTTTCATCATGGCCTCGATTGTCGGTAACGCCTGTTCCTTGACGGTAGGTTTCGCAAACGACTACCCTGCCGCGATTGTCGATGGTGAACGCGACTGGATTCCCAACCATCGGCTCCGCCGCAAACAGCTCGCAGGTGAAGCCAGCGGGCCTCTTGAACGAACCGATCGCTTTGGTCGCATCCTCTGACTTTTCGGCAAGCTCCGGGATAATAGCTTTGGGACGCTGAGGGTTATCATCCGCAGCAGCGAAAACAACAGGGCACCAGGCCAATGCGGTCACTAACCACGACAGCTTGTGGGAATACGACCGTAACGATGGGAAGCGAGCACGGATATGGGCGGGGTTCATGAAAGCCTTCTATTTATAAGCATTGGTTTCAGGGAGGAACTGTCGCGTTGCAGATAGTTTGAATCGTATTTCGGACGCGTGTAAATGCCAAGAGTCATAGGCCGATTGAATCGATTGTTTTCATTGTTTTGAAAAGACTGATTTTGAAGGCAATCTTACTTTGGATGCAGCCGCTCGGAATCCACGTCGAAAACAAAATGAAGCGTCATCATTGGGTTTGGTGAGCTACATTTCAGTTGAGGCATGGACGCCATTTTGCCAGTCAGCAGCCGTTAGGTTGCTTGAACAACTCCATTCAAGGCGTCCACTCATGCGTTCCAAGTCCATCTTTCTGCTGGTGATTGCACTCGCATTCGGCGTCGTCGCTTCCGTTGCGGTTAGCCAAATCGTGCTCGATCAGAAAAATCGTGGAGCAGTCGAAACCGTTCCCGTTCTCATCGTGACCAAGGAAATTTCCGCCGCAACGAAAATTCCCGCCGACAGTGTACGAGTGGAGCAGTGGCCCGCGGACCGTGTCCCGGTAGGCGCTCTTGTCGATCCAAAAATGGTCGAAAACAAGTTCACCAAGCAACGGATTTATCCAGGCGAACCGATCATCGAGGCGAAACTTTCCACCAAAGGACGCGATTTCATCGTTCCCGAAGGTTACCGAACATTTGATATCGGTGTGAAGGATGAGACCGGTGGTGGGGGGTACATCGGACCAGGTGACCACGTGGACGTATTCGGCTACTTTGATAAAGGGCCACGCGTCAAAGCCGCCAAGAGCGTTAAGGTTATGGAAAATCTGGAGGTCGTGATGATCGATGGCAATGCAATTGTCGATCCTGAGGCAAGCAAGACCAAGAAGTCGACTACGATACAACTCTTGGTGAAAGATTCGCAGTACATCGTACTAGATACCGCGAGCAATCTCGGGAAACTACGCTTGGCACTTCGTCCACCGAATCAAGCGCAAGTAGGTCAGGATCAAACCGACGACGGTGAGAAGTTCATTAACTGGCTCAAAGAATCCGAAGCTCCAACTCCCGAATCCCAGCCTACCGAACGAGCCGTCGCCCAATCTCCTACGGTTATCCCTCCGGTGGTCGAGGAAAAAACGCTCAAGCACGAGATGGTGATTGTGACGGCTGGCAAAACAACCCTTTTTAGATTCGGCGAGGGGAAAGGGATGCCACAAAAAATTGACATGGATCTTCCCGAACCTGCTTTAGGGAATCCTAATGCTGTCACTCCCGTCCAGAGCTACAACCCGCAAACCAGCCAAGGGAACAAAGGTTCTGCACCCAATCGAGGCGGGAACAGCAGTTTTGACTCAAGTACCACCAAAATGGAGCCGGTCAATCCGCCGAACAGCGTTCAGAACAACCTTTCCTGGGACCCATCCAGTGCAAGTTGGAAATCTGGGGGGTTTAAGGCCACCTACCCCAGTAACGAGTGATTTCCGGCGACTTTTCTGTCGATCTATGTAATTGGAAGTAGGTGGCTTGCCGAATAAGCAACGACCTCACGTGTCAAAGAGCCATGGATGGCAAATTTTGGCACATGAAATACACCCTATTGCCCAATTGGTGCATTGCCCCATTGGTGCAGTATGTCCGAAAACTGTTCACAGGGAAGTGACTCAGAGATGAGACAGACAAAACACAATTTCGCTCGCAAAACGTTCGCCTTGGCATTCGCGTCGTTGCTAGGCGTTACGCTATTAAATGCTACAGCGATTTGTGGGGACAACGAGACGATCATCCCAACGGGAAGGCTCGCTATCTCTAAAACACAAGAGTCGCTGCAAATGGTGGTAACCACCTCGCAGTACTTGACTTTCCCGCAACCCATTCTCAAAGCGACGATCCAAAACGACACGGCGATTCAGGTACAAGCATCTGGACGCAACGAAGTTTTGGTGTCGGCCATCGCGACAGGCGTTTCTCAAATAGATTTGTTGGGCGCCGACGACCAAGTGTACAACGTGCAAGTCATCGTCACTGGCGATGCGCGGGAACTCAAAGCCATCTTGGCCTCACAGTTCCCCTCAGCGACTCTCAACGTCGTCCCGATCCAACAAGCAGTCATTATTTCTGGCACGGTCACCGCGGACGAACATGTCGAGCAAGCGGTCGCGATCGCCGAGCAATATTACGGCACCGTGATCAATCGAATCGAAGTGATTGGTGTCCATACCATCATGTTGCAAACGCAGGTGATGGAAGTCTCCCGC
>JANODW010000555.1:0-3703 GCA_031412875.1 Pirellula sp.
CTTGCGATTCGGCACCTCATTCATGCCGTTGAGGTAGTTCGCCCGCCGACGGTCTGTTTAGAAAATGTCGTCGGCTTTGAAACTTCGGAGACCTTTGAGCGCTTGCAAGACCGATGGACTCAAGCGGGCTACCGTATAGAGACGTCGGTCCTTTGCCCGTCGGAACTCGGCTGGCCCAATCGAAGACCGAGAGTGTATTGTATCGCATCGCTTGGCCCGATTCCGAAAGCGCCGCTGCCTGCGTTTTTGCCCAAGCATTTAAGTAACTTTATCGATGAGAAGTTAACGCCCCAGACGCATCCGGAACTTTGGCTGGAACCGGAAATGGCCCATCGTTTTCTAGACGCTATGGATCGCGTCGATTTGGACGCGGAGAAACCGATCACTGCGTGTTTTGCGGCTTCCTATGGCAAAGCCATCGTGCGCTCGGGTTCGTACCTGCAGACCCGGTGGGGGTACCGTCGCTTTTCGCCTCGCGAAGTGGCTAATCTGCTCGGCTTTGATGACCAATTTAAGTTGCCTGAGAGTTTGCCTCACACCAAGCTTTGGCACTTGCTCGGCAACTCCCTCTCCCTACCTGCTGTGCGCCATGCGATAAGTGGATGCATCTAACGGGGGGCCAGTACAAATCGAGTCGTGCTGCTATGCAAACAACTAGGCAAGCGATGTCTGCTCGAAACTTTCCAACCTGTGGGAATCTGAAATAATAGACACTTGGGAAATCTTACAAGCGCGAAAACGGGCGCACATGACAAAGTGCACACTCTCCAATGGCAGTTCGCCACTTTGCTGCGAAAGCTGCCATTGCACAAATCCATGCACGCCGTCGACGGCCACGACGCTTTCTTCTACCTGTTCTTTGTCAAGAAAATGTTGATGGAATAGTGAAAGCCATCGAACAATCCCCTCGTAACCGATCCAAGTTCCTGTCAACACGAACCTCGCATCACCCATGAAATCCAGTCGACAATCGTCCGTGATCACCCTGGGAATCAATTGAACGTCTTTCTCCTCGCACCGTCCGAATTCTAAAAAGCGTTGGAGCGATTTCTTGGGCGACCAAGTCAGGTCCTCTGGGGTGACATGGAAATGCTCACAGCTAAGTGATTGAGCAAGATTTTGGACGGTTTCTACCGATAGTGTTCGGCTTGCCTCAGCCTTTCGAATGAGTCGATCGGAGTAACCCGAATGATGAGCCAACTCTTCTTGGGTCCATCCCAACATCTTCCGATAGTGCTTGACTCGCTCACCGCAAACGGTCATTGCGCGAAGGGACGAACTGTTTTCAAGGATGTGCGTCATGATTTCGAACCTTGGGTGAGCGGGCGACTTCCTATGTTTTCGAACGTTCCGAAAGTTTAGGAACCTTTGGACTCGCGAGGCAATAGGCGCGGAAAGAGAAAACTGTCTTTCAATCTCGATCGTCCCTATCGGTTGCCTAGCGAGTTGCTGCTGCGTTCCTGTTGCGTTCCTAAAACTTTATCTTGCCGTGCCTCATACGTTCCTGGAACACCCTCAGTGGACTTCTATACTTGCCCCGAACCAATGATCTTCAACGGCAAAGGAACGCGATGGAATTCAACCCTGAAAATCGAACAAGCCAGAAGGAGGGCTTTACCCTTATCGAGCTGCTTGTTGTGTTAGCCATCATTGGACTGCTGGCTGCTTTGTTATTACCCGCCGTGCAGTCTGCACGCGACGCGGTGAGACGAACGAAGTGCAGCAACAATCTTCATAACATCGGCATTGCCATCCACCATTTTGCGGATGTAGCTCATGCCCTTCCTGTAGGGAGTGAGTCGTTAGTAGGAAGTGAACATGCGTGGTCGTCCCGAATATTGCCTTACTTGGAGCAGGTTAATCTCTACCAAGAAATGGACTTCAAGTCGGCCTGGAATGCGCCTCGAAATCAGGTGCCCACGCTTGCAAACATTAGCATCTACCGGTGTCCCAGCGCAGTAAAAGAGTTTGATGGAAAACAGGACTATGGTGGGATCCAGGGGACCGCGCTGACCCAACTCCCTATAGGTCTCGCCGCGAATCAGGCGTTTGGTAGCGGCGCGTTGATCGTCACTTCCAAGTGGCAGCCGCGCCCGGTCCGTTTGGCAGGACTTGTTGATGGGCTTTCCACAACGATCTGCGTGGGTGAGTCCGTAGACCGCGACCCCCTGAATTCGGGACGCTGGGCGTGTGGACGAAATTGCTTTTCTCAAAATGCACAGCGCATCAATCGAGGCGGCCTAGGAGATTTGCTGTCGAACCATCCGATGGGTGCGCATGTGCTCTTTGTAGATGGACATAGTCAACTCCTAAACGAGTCTATCGATCCCTTTGTTTTGGGATCGATGTGCACGAGGAACGGAAGCGAAGTGATCACAGATTCTTTTTAAGCAGCACGACGTTGCAATCTATTTATGGCGGGACGTGTCACGACGATGCGTCGCTCGCGAAAGGAGATGAGCAAATCTAGTAGAAACCGATTTTCGTCCCATAGTTTTTTAACCATTTCAATGTGTGTTTTGACCGTATTTCATTTCAGAAAAGAGAGCAACATGTTTAGCAGAAAAATGTTTTTGGTATTGGTAGCATGCACCGTCCTCACTTCCGGTAGTGCGTTGGCAGGAAGCGGGGGAACGAAGAAAGATTCCACCATTTCGATTCGAAACGATTCCAGCACTCCCGTGGCTGCGTTCGTAGATCCGGATAGTGCGAAGCTAGCGGTTTTGGCTGGCATCACGAATCCGACCGAAAACGACATCAAGAATGCTGGTGGTCAGCTTGTAAACGCCGGTTCGACTGTCAACTTCAAAGTGTCCGCCGGTAACCATCCGATTCTCGTAGCTACGCAAACCCAGCAGTTCAATGCGAGCGCAAACGTCGAGAAAGGGAAGACCAAACGATTTACATTCAATGGGTCAGCCATCACCGAAAACTGATCGATTGCGATGGTTGCACTTAGGTGCAGTTTCAATAATCCAGCCCATCGACCCAGAGTTTATGGGCTGGTTTCCTAATTTATTTGTTTCCCCCTAGGTGGGTCGAGTTGCAAAGAGGGCCGAGGAGATGACTGCAAATCCATCTTGTTCTACGACGGTTGAAATCGCGGAGTCGACCTTGAGCACTGAAACTGCCTTGACCCACTCTTGTACGTCCCTCCCGCCAGGCGAGACTGTTCTCGCCGGTGGGCTACGGGGGATGCAATATTCCACGAGTAAGCGGAACGCATGGGCGATCGTCAGCACGAACACGGCAACGCTTGTCGCATTGGTGGTTACGACCTTCTTGACCGCCGTCCCATGGTTGACGGACAACGCGATAGCACGATTGTTGTGTGGCTGGTCAGGAATATTGCTGGCCACGATCCTTACAGCGCACGGAGGTTTTGCGACACGGTTTCTTGTTACATGGTGTTGGTGCAGCGTTTCGGTAGGGTTGGCGTTTCATTGGTCGCCCGCGGCCATGGCCTATACGCTTTCCTCTGGTCTACTGCTGGGGACTTTGGTTACGTTGCCTTTGGTCATGTGGGATGGGCTTCGTATGGCGCTGGGATTCTGGATCGCGGCCCGCATCACTAAAAATATTCGATACCATTGGCTGGCTGCAGCCGCAAGTTTTATCGCCCTCGAGTATGTCATGCTTGGCGTGTTCCCTTGGAAAATTGGATATATCCAACTGTCTGCTCCTTGGACTATCCAAGCGGTCG
>JANODW010000556.1:0-5464 GCA_031412875.1 Pirellula sp.
GGTTGGGCCCGAGCTGCCTAGGGTTTGTCATGCTGCCCAGCGCTCTGCTTTTAGGTCCTATGCCCTCCGCCATCGTCTTCGCGATCTTTATCGTCCTCACGGGACGTACCAACTGGTTCATGAATCAAGAAGAAAAGAATAGCTTGGACCAAGCGATCACTCCGATGCTCCGAAGGATGGGAGTCCGGTTGGATTCCCTTTGGCCTTCCCACCCGTTTCATCCCGAACAGCCTACGAACGTCCACTCAAAGTAGCAAACGCATTCATCATGAATTCAGAACCTATCAAGATCTGCTGTATCGGCGCCGGATATGTTGGCGGGCCTACCATGGCTATGATTGCCAAGATGTGTCCCGATATCCAGGTACATGTCGTCGATCTCAATCAAGCGCGTATCGACCAATGGAATTCCAATGAACTCCCCGTTTATGAACCCGGGCTCGATGAAGTCGTCCGGGAAGCGTTAGGTCGCAATTTAAAGTTTTCCACGCAAGTGGACGCGGCAATCAGCGAATCGAACATTATTTTCATTGCCGTAAACACACCTACGAAATCGTTTGGCATCGGTGCAGGCCGAGCCGCCAATCTAGAATTCATCGAAAAATGCGCCAGGCAAATCGCCAAGTGTTCCAAAGGCCATAAACTCGTCGTCGAAAAATCGACACTCCCGGTCCGCACAGCCGAAGCGGTCAAGCGAATCCTGAGCAGCTCCGCCAACGGTGCCACCTTTGATGTGCTGAGCAATCCCGAGTTTCTGGCCGAGGGAACCGCGGTCCAAGACATGATGAATCCCGATCGCGTCCTCATCGGTGGAGAGTCACTCGAAGCCGTCGAACGCCTCGCGCAAGTTTACGGGCGGTGGATCCCAAGGGATCGAATCCTCACCACCAACCTTTGGAGCAGCGAACTTTCTAAACTCGCAGCCAACGCGTTCCTGGCACAGCGAGTCTCCTCAATCAACGCGATCTCTGCACTGTGCGAAGCGACCGGAGCAGACGTGGACGAAGTGGCCCGCGCTATCGGCACCGACTCGCGAATCGGCCCCAAGTTTCTCAAGTCGTCCGTTGGATTCGGCGGATCCTGTTTTCAGAAAGATATCCTTAATCTGGTCTACCTCTGCGAACACTTTGGACTGCGCGAAGTCGCTCAATATTGGGAGCAAGTCGTCGTGATGAACGACTACCAAAAACGACGATTCTCGGAACGCATCGTTCGAACCATGTTCAACACCGTCTCGGACAAGAAGATTGCCGTTTGGGGCTTTGCCTTCAAAAAAGACACCAACGATACTCGCGAATCCGCCGCTATCCATATTTGCCGCGATCTGCTCGAGGAGCGAGCGAGATTGGTCATCTACGACCCTCGCGTTCCAGAAGACCAAATCCGCGCCGAATTGGAACATTCGTTTGCGGACGCTGTCGGTGGACTGTCGGCCAAACATCGTAAACTCATCGAAACCAACGTGACGGTCGCGTCCAACGCGTACGATTCCTCCGACGAAGCGCATGCGATCGCCGTGTTGACCGAATGGGATGAATTCAAGACGGTCGATGCTAGCAGGATCTTTGACAGCATGCGTCAACCGGCGTTTATCTTCGATGGACGCAACATTCTTGACCGCGCCAAACTGGTCAAAATCGGATTCGAAGTCCACAGCATTGGGCGTCCCGCTAACTGAGTAGTCGGCATGAAGACAGAACGCCTTCATGCTCCAGCAACCAGCGCTTGGTCGGCAATCCGCCACCGAAGCCAGTCAACGTTCCATCGCTGCCGATGACCCGATGGCAAGGCAAGACGATGGGAAGCGGATTGCGTCCATTGGCTGACCCCACGGCACGAACCGCTTTGGGAGATCCGACTTGGATTGCGAGGGCAGCGTAACTCCAAGTCGTCCCATAAGGTATGCTCGCTAGCGCCCGCCATGTTCGTTTCTGAAAATCGGTTCCCGCCATACTCAGCTTCACTTCGAACGTTTGCCGTTCGCCTGCAAAATATTGCATCAGTTCCTCTCTTGCTTCCTGGGTCGCACTGCGATCGCGACGCCAGTCCCCCATATGCGATGGTTCGTATTTGTTGTTCTCAAACAAGACATAGCGAAGACCATCCATGTCGACAGCGATTCGCAATTTTCCTATCGGCGTGCTGAATTCATCAAACCACATAGAACTCTTTCGCTTTCTAAATCGTATCGTTGGATAAATGCCAAAGTTGAATGACGGCGTACGCGCGCCACGGGCGCCACGCCTGTGCGCGTTGCTCGGTCGCTTTGCAACTCAAACGGCTTCCGTTCCCAAGCACTTGCTGCAATACCAAATCGCCTACGGGAAACGCATCGGGATGGCTCAAAGCTCGCATGGCAACATACTGCGCCGTCCAATCTCCAATACCAGGAAACAGCGTAAAACGCGACACAAAATCATCGAGCCGTTGCCCTGCTCGAAAATCGATTTTGCTTTCCATTACCCCCTTTGCGAGCGACCGTAAGGTTGCTGCCCGCGTTTTGGGTAACCCCAGCTTTTCCAACGGCGCATCCACCAAACGATCGGGAGTTGGAAAGACGCGATCTAACCCTGCACGCCCCGGGTCCCGTTGTTCTCCGTACGTTTGAACAAGCCGATGCGCCAGAGTTGTCGCGGCAGCCACGCTCACCTGCTGACCCAAAACGGCGCGAACGGCCACCTCAAATCCATCCCAACCTCCCGGCACTCGCAAGCCTGGCCGCTTGCGGATCCCTTGGGCCAATATCGGCTCGTCTTGCAATACCGACTGGACCGCCGACAAATCTGCATCTAAATCAAAAAGGCGTCGCACTCCTCGCACAATCATAGGAATCGATCGCGGATCGCATTCCGAAATTTCAAGAACCAATTCAGGTTTCTTGGCGTTGGCCGTAACGCGAATCCAAGTCGACTCCTTGGCCGGACCAATGACGCGCTCATAGCTCTCTGTACTTACCCGCTCTATTCCCGGAATGATGCGCTTGGCAAAAAACGCGAGCATGCTCGCAAAGTCCATCGGAGGACGATAAGCCAATCGCAACTTCATCGATCCGCTGGGTACGTCTTTCCTTAACCGCCTAATCGCAGTGGGCGGCATACCGCATCCGTCGGCAAAGGCGGCGTGAAATCGACGGAGGCTTCGATAGCCTGCAGCGAATGCAACCTGCGTCACGGGCAGCGATGTTTCCGTCAGCAACTGCTTGGCCAACAGCAATCGCTGGGTGTTGTGGACCGCCTTGGGCGTGGCTCCGATATGCTCCAAAAACGCGCGCCGCAATTGCCGGCTGCTGATCCCCACCTTCCCTGCCAGCGTTTCCAACGATATTTCCTCTAAAGCGCCATCGGCGATCAATGCCAAGGCCCGCTGAAAAACGCTTTCGTTGCCCCGACGCACCTCTCCCGGCGATAGCTCAGGTCGACATCGCAAGCAAGGTCGATAGCCTGCAGCCGTGGCCGCCGCCGCCGATGGATAATACGAAACGTTGCTTTTTTTGGGTGCCGGCGCAGGACAAATCGGACGGCAATAAATGCCCGTGCTGCGAACCGCAGTAAAAAACAATCCATCAAAGCGAGCATCCTGAGCTGCCCGGGCTCGGTCACAAATCGTATCGGATGGCATATATTGATGGAACATCCCGACATCATACGCCATCAAGCATGAGACGACTCGCCGTTTTCGGACATGGCTCTCTACAATCTTTTACTTTCCCTGAACCGTATCTCTCTCCGCCGTATTCGCACCATGAAAACACGCTTCGCTCTTGTTTGGATCGCTTTCGCTGGGATCGTTTGGGTGACCCCCTATCCGTCCACAGCGCACGCACAACTTCGCTCCGACGGAGCAACCGCTTCCTTCCGTGGAGCATTGCCACCCAAACCCGCGATCGAGATTCCGGCCGACCAAATCCGGTCGCTTCAGTCTCGACTGGACGAACAGGCGCGTGCCTTTGCGGAAGTGAAAAAGCACCCGCGTGCTGCCGATGCCGAGATCTTTCTCAAAGCGGTCCGGTACGCGATCGAGTTTCAGGAATGGTACGGCAAGAAGCCCGAGGACGATCTGCGAAAGGCCAATGGGTTGTTGGACGAAGCTGCCACACGCATTGCTTCCCTCAAGCAGAACCAAACGCCATGGATGCAAGGGACCGGACAGAAGGTGCTGGGCTTTTATTCCGCGATCGATGATTCGCCGCAACCCTACGGTGTCGAAATCCCAGAAGGGCTCGTGTGGGGACAAACCAAACCAGCCGTGCCGATGTGGATCTGGCTTCACGGTCGAGGGGACAGCGACACGGACTTGCACTTCGTTTTCAATCGACTCAACGCCAAGAAGCCCGGTCAATTCCAGCCCGCAGGGACGATTGTGATCCACCCGTTCGGCCGCTATTGCAATGGCTGGAAAAGCGCCGGCGAAACGGACGTATTCGAAGCGAAACAGGACGCGATTGATCGCTTTCACGTGGACGAGCAACGCATTGCCATCGCTGGCTTCAGTATGGGCGGGGCCGGAGCCTGGCACCTCGGTGCTCACTTCGCCGACCAATGGGCCTGCGTCCATACCGGCGCAGGCTTCGTCGATGTAAAGCGGTACCAAAAACTTACCCCGAACAAAATGCCTCCGTGGTACGAGCAAAAACTTTGGGGTGTTTACGACGTGCCCAACTATGCTCGCAATTTCCTCAATGTCCCTCTGGTTTGCTACTCAGGAGAACTGGACGCGCAGCGAGATTCTGCAGAATACATGACCGAAGTCCTCGAACAAGTTGGCCTGCAACCGCCGCACCTTATCGGTCCAGGCATCGGGCACAAATACCATCCCGAGGTTCTTAAAGAAGTGCAGGCCCGAATCGAGGTCGCGGTCGCAAAAGGAAAAACGCTGTTGCCAAAGGAAATCCACTTGCAGACTCGCACACTGGCTTATAGCCGAATGCATTGGCTGCAAATCGACGGCCTCCATTCTCACTGGTCCGATGCCACGGCCGACGCGCTTTGGCAACAAGACGAAAAGCAAAACGTGATCACCGTCCGTACCAAAAATGTTTCCCGCCTGAGGATTCAACTACCGCCCACAGAAAAGTTGCCATCCGTCCTAGTCAATGGCAATCCTATCGCCGCGAGCAATACCAACTCGTCCTTGGCGACATGGTACTGGCAGGACGAGAACGAGCCGTCCATGACCGGAATTGCCAAGTCCCCTCGGCTTCAAGGCCCCATCGACGATGGTTTCAAATCGAGGTTTTTGGCCGTTCTTCCCGATGCCGAACCCGACGGAACGGCGGCAGACACCTGGGCTCGGGCCGAAGCGAACCACTTCCTGGTCCGATGGCGGTCTCTCATGCGCGGCGATGTGCTCGTCCGAAAAGCAAACGAGGTGAGCGAGCAAGATGTGCGCGATTGTCATATCGCGGTTTGGGGCACCCCGAACACCAACTCATTCCTTCGCAAACTTTTGGCCAACACCGGCAGCG
>JANODW010000557.1:0-8221 GCA_031412875.1 Pirellula sp.
GCTTCGAAGCTAATCAACCCGCAAGAGAAGAACGGGCGGCTCCGCCCCTTAAAAATCATGATGCAATATTCTATCCGTTTGGGACTTTCGATTACCCTAGCGCTGTCGGCGCACTTCTGTATTGCAGACGAAGACGTCAAAGCGTCCGTCGTTAAGATAAGCGTTACGCTGCGGAATCCAGATTTCTCTCACCCCTGGAATAAGGCCAATCCGACCGAAGCCTCCGGTACCGGATTCCTCATCGAGGGAAACCGCATCGTGACCAACGCGCATGTCGTTCGCTATGCCTCGCAAGTCTACGTCCAACCCGACCAGTCCGACGAAAAGTTCGAAGCAAATGTCGAAGCCATCTCCTATGGCCTGGACTTGGCCGTGCTGAAACTCGAATCGACCGAAGCGATCGGCGACCGCAAACCACTCCCCATCGACAACACCATCACCGCATTGCGGTCCGAAGTGAACGTTTACGGATTCCCTATCGGCGGCAATCAGATTTCCATCACAAAGGGAATCGTCTCCCGGATTGAATACACGAGTATTGGTACCAACCAACTAGGCCTGCGAGCTCAAATCGATGCCGCAATCAATCCAGGAAACAGCGGCGGTCCAGCGATCTCCAACGGCAAGGTCGTCGGAGTTGCATTCAGCGGAATACAAAACGCCAGCAACATCGGGTACCTGATCCACGCTACAGAACTGGTCGCGTTTTTGAAAGATATCGAGGACGGAACGTGTGACGGCAAGGCCAATGTTTGGGACTATTTTCAAACTACCGAAAACCCAGCCCTGAGAACGAAACTCAAACTTCCCAAAAACACGGGCGGAGTGATGGTTACCGGCCTGCGTGACGCTCAAGGGCACACCCTGCAAATCAACGACGTGATTACAAAAATTGGACCGCACGCTATCGATTCGCAAGGAAATGTCAAAGTCAACGAACTCACACTGAGCTTCGTCTACTATTGCCCAATTCTCGAAAAGGACGGGCGAGTTCCTATGACCGTGTGGAGAGACGGCCAAGAAATTGAAATCGAATGCCCCAGCAAAAAAACGCTGCGCTCCCTCATCCCCTACCTCAATGGTGGCTATCCGCGTTACTTCATCTATGGGCCATTGGCATTTGAAGCGGCGTGCGGCGAACTCGTATTCTCGATGATGTCCGACGCCCGCGCCGCCATGATGCTGGGAATGCGACGCAGTCCATTGTTCTCCTCGTTTTTGACGTTGCCAGACGAAAACTTGCAGGAGCTGGTGATCGTCCCTTCAGCCCCTTTTTCCCATCGCAGCACCAAAGGATATCGTCCGCCCGTAATGAGCGTCGTCGCCTCTGTTAATGGAACCAAAATCAAAAGTTTGAAGCATCTCGTCGAAATCTTTCGCGACTGCACGAGCGAATTTATTGAGATTGAGTTCGCGGAAACGGGAGCCGAGAAACTGGTTTTTAATCGCAAGGAAATCGCCTCAGCAACCGAATCCATCCTAACAGACAACAATATCCGCAAACAGTTTTCCGACGATCTCGGCGAGGTATGGAACAACGGAAAACCAAAGTAGTTCGCCTTAGACGATTGGTATCTGGGCGAACGGCAAGCTGAGACCTATGCTACTGGTCCGCTACTGTCATAGAACCCGTGCAATGATGCACTTGAGGTAGTCTGTCTCGGGACAGCTCATGCAACTTGGGTGGTCCGGTGCAGCCCCTCGTTCTTCGAGCACTTGGATTTCGCGGCGAGTGCGAGTCCCAACACCGCGAAGCATGTCGCGAAAATCGTCCCGCGACACCCTGCCTGAACAACTGCAAGTAACCAGCGTCCCACCTGGATTGAGCATGCGAACAGCGAGAAAATTCAATCGATGATAAGCGCTCAGCGCACGTTGCAAATGCTCTCGCGAACCTGCTAAGCGTGGTGGATCCAATACGATCGTATCAAACTTTTCGCCCGCATCCAGTTTCCCTGAAAGCGATTCGAAAAAGTCAGCTTGCTCCCATGTCACGCGATTCTCCAATTGATTGAGAACCGCATGCTTTTGGGCGCTCTTCAATGCCTTGTCGCTGCTATCCACCGCGATGATTTCGCTGGTTGTGCAGTTCTTTGCGATATGAAGCGCAAAACCACCCACGTAGCAACAGATATCAAGAACGCGCGCATTGGGTTGCGTCCAGCGAGCCGCCGCTAACCGATTCTCACGCTGGTCCAAGTAGTATCCCGTTTTTTGACCACCCACAATATCGACACACCAATGCAATCCATTCTCCTCGATAACCACCGGCTCGTCCGGAGCGCTTCCGATCAGGAACCGCTCTTCTGCGTTCATGCCTTCGCTTTTGCCCGTCTTTTCGTCGATTTGGAGGGAAACGCTGAGCGGGCGATAGTGGTGAAACAATCGCTCCACAATCGTATCGAGGAACGGAACCAAGGCAGCCGCCGTGATTTGAATCACCAGATGTTCCGCGTATTTGTCGACCACCAAACCGCTCAATTGGTCGGCTTCGCTGAATACAATACGCAGCGCTTGTTGATGCGATCCGTTGGCAAGCCTCGATCGCAACTGGATGGCTCGATCCAAACGTTTGACGATCAAATCCTCGGTGACGAACTCTTGATCGTCCCATGTGTACAGACGCACTCGGATGCGGCTGTTGGGATTGTAGAGGCCTCGCCCGATCCATTTGTTGTCCGAATTGACGAGGTCGACTTGTTCACCTACCTGCGGAGTGGAAGCGGGCGGGATAATCGAACTGACGAGGATCCATGGATGACGGCCCGAAAATGCCTTTTTGCTTTCGGTGTTGAGAATGATCTGCCTGAGTGGCGACACTAGAATTATTTTCTGTTGGAAGGAAATTGCTTTGTGATGATTATTTATTTGCGAAAGCCAAGCGACTGCTCTTCGGAGCTGCGTTGCGCATCGATACCGAATTGGGTGGTCAACGCGTTCCACTTCATGGCGCTATTGGTCATGATCCGTTCGATTTGCTCGGGGGTTTGAATCGCCGAAATCAAATCGTCTGCTAGGTTGGTTCTATATTGATCCGAGCGTGCCATTCGTAAAGAGAGTTCCATCGGTTCGATGCGGGAGTCCCGACTGTTTACCGCTTGAAACGCCCGATAGTCCTCGCGGCCACTGTTTCGATCGATTTGTTCGGTCATCAATTCGATTCGCGGGCAGACAGCGCGCATCGCATCCCGCTGATCGGGTTCCGATAGCCAACGGAGAAACTGGCAGGATACGGCGGTTTGTTTTGTTTTGCGCCCCACCGAGGCAATCAACCCGCGACACGGGTTCCAAACCATCGGTGCGACGATCGCCTTGTTGGATTCCGAAGGGGTTGGCTCCAGGTTGGCAACTGCGGTGTTTGGCCAACCGATTGCGAACGAAACGTTGTTGCCGGAGGTGGTAGCGGTTTCCCAAGCGTTGGCAGGTTCTGCTAGCATCGCATCGGGAAACAACCGAACCAATCGAGCGAGGATCTTGGCCGTCGCGATGAACTCCGGCTTGTCCAATCTCGCTTCCATTTTCAATAGATCGAAAAGCCCGCGATTGCGAGCGTTAGTTGTAGAAGCGATGAATAGAAAGCGATCTAACAAATAGGCTTTTTCGGCTTCGCTAATCTTTGCAAAACGTTCGTCAAGCATTTTTTGACGGTCTGCTTCGGTCGCGATCAGCGAGGACTCGGCGCTCAGGAGGAACTGGTTCCAAAGATCGATCGACTGCGCTTTGAGCTCCTTGCTGTCCCCCAAAATTTTCTGCATTTCCTGGAGGGGTGCCGGGTCTAGGCCATGCATGGTGATGGCCAATCCAGTGGCGCCCAGCGGAACCGCGTAAAGGTTTCCACCGAACGACGCAATGTTTCTCCAACGGACAGGCCATGTGACCATGAGAGACTCCAGTGAAGCACTGGAGTCGGTTTTCATTACCGCCTCCGCCGGCAATCGACCGATTGCCTCCGTTCTCACCAGATCGCCTAGCACGACGCCTGGGCAAATGAGGACATCCGGATTGAATGGTTCGCGGGACAGCAAGTCGCGGCTGTTTAAATTCTCGATCTTCAACGCCTGGTCGGAAGCAGCTTGCCAACGCACCGAAATCTCTTTTTCAAGTTCCGGCGCATCCACGATCCAGACCTTCAGGGCAGGCCGCGAGGCAGCCGTTGGCTCGGGACTTTTTGTCTGCGTTTTTGTGCCTTGACCACACCCCACTAAACCGAGCAACCCCAACAGGAAGGTCGGCAACCACGACTTTTGCATAGATTTTTCTGGCATATTCCGAGTGGGTTGGGAGGGGCGATTTTGTTCCTGGGATCGCAACAGTATAGTATCGAATCGACCAAAATGGACACTCAGGGTTTTCGGTTCTCCCATTCGTTTATGATTCATTGATCCGTCCGGTATTCACACTTCACTTAGGCGACTTCATGGCACTGTACATTGGCGTTGACATTGGCACTTCGGGCACCAAGAGCTTGATCATGGACGAAAAGGGCCGCATCTTGGCGGAATCCACGGCCGAATATCCGTTGCACATGCCCAAACCCCTCTGGACCGAACAAGACCCTGAGGACTGGTGGCAAGCCGTCAAGAAGACCATCAAAGGGGTTGTCAAAGCGAGCAAAGCGAAAAAGTCGGACATCAAAGCCATCGGTTTATCCGGCCAAATGCATGGCTCGGTCTTTCTCAACAAGAAAGGGAATGTGATTCGGCCTGCTTTGCTATGGAACGACCAACGCACAACAGCCGAATGCGACGAAATTACGACCAAAGCAGGGGGCAGGGAAGCTCTCATCAACATGGTTGCCAACCCTGCCTTGACAGGCTTTACGGCACCGAAGCTACTTTGGTTGAGAAATCGCGAGCCAAAAAATTACGATGCGCTCACGCATTTGCTGCTTCCGAAAGACGATGTTCGGCGTCGACTGACCGGCGTGTTCGCTACCGATGCGAGCGACGCGAGCGGAATGCTGTTGTTGGATGTCAAGAATCGAACTTGGTCCAAAGAACTGCTGACCAAACTCGATATTGATCCCGCAATCTTGGCCACGGTGTTTGAATCCGAGCAAGTGACCGGGACTCTTTTGCCCGACGTCGCTGCGGAACTCGGTCTATCCTCGGAATGCAAAGTGGTCGGGGGAGCAGGCGATTGCGCCGCAGGCGCAGTAGGAAATGGGATCGTCAAGCAAGGGATCCTGACGGCTTCGCTGGGGACCTCCGGCGTTATGTTTTGCCACAGTGACCAGCCACAGTACGATGCGTTGGGGAGGCTGCACACGTTTTGCCATGCGGTCCATGGCAAGTGGCACATGATGGGAGTGACTCTTTCGGCTGCCGGTTCGTTGCAATGGTTTGTAAACCAACTCTGCACCGAACTGATCAAGAAAAAGGGACTCGATCCTTACCAAATCATCAATGAGGAAGCGGCTGCGGTCCCGGCTGGCAGCGAAGGCCTTTTCTTCCTGCCCTATCTTGCGGGCGAGCGAACGCCGCATGCCGATCCGAATGCCCGCGGCTGCTTTATCGGACTAACCAATAAACATTCCCGTGGGCACCTGGCAAGATCCGTCATGGAAGGAGTCGGCTATTCGTTGCGAGAGAGCTTGCAAATCCTGAGCGAACTCGACGTCCCCGTGAAAGAAATCCGGGTGAGCGGTGGAGGTGCAAAGAGTCCTCTTTGGAAACAAATCCTAGCGGACACTTTCGGGCAAAAAGCATGCACGATCAACGCGGAACAAGGTCCCGCGTACGGCGTGGCGCTTTTGGCTGCCGTCGGCGATGGGGCTTATAAAAACATCGAAGAGGCTTGCAAGGCGACGATTCACGTGGTCGAAAAGGTTGCGCCGCAAAAACCTGCTCAAAAGAAGTATGATGCTGCATTCCCTGTCTATCAGCGTCTGTATTCTTCCTTGAAAAAAAGCTTTTCCGAGATCAGCGAATGCTAATTGCGTTAAAAACATCCTGTGGGGTATGGGCGGCCGTCCTAACGATGGTTGCGTGCACCGCCAATGCACTTGCGGTGGCAGATGCATTGGACAAGATGGATCCGAAAAAACTCGCCGCAGTCCACGCCGCTATCGAAGCACTGCGTGGGGAGTGGCGAGCGGTCCCACGCAATGGACCCTATCGAGAACACCGCGCAAATCTGCATGTCCACTCCCATTGGTCGCACGACAGTCGTGGCACTCTCGAGGAAATTGTCGCCGCTGCCAAAAAGGTTGGGACGAGTGTTCTGATGTTCAACGAACATCCCGCAGAACACTATGACTTTTACAAACAAGGGCATCGAGGAATGCTCGACGGCGTGCTATTGATCCCTGGGGCTGAATCGAACGGATACCTCGCTTATCCAACCATGAGCTTGCAAGGATTGAATCTTGGCACAGCTCAGGAGTTTGCGGATCTCGTACGCAGCCGCGGAGGAGCCATGTTTGTATCGCATCTGGAAGAACGGATGGAATGGAACATGCGAGGTATCACCGGCGTCGAAATCTACAATACCCACGCGGACTTCAAGGATGAGAAACGACTGATCGAATCCCTTCGCAAACCCTTGTGGATTGTCCAAGCTGCAGCCATGGTCCGAAAGTATCCGCAAGAGTCTTATTCAGCGTTGCAAAACTATCCAGAAGATTACCTCAAACGCTGGGACGAACTTTGTGCGGTGGCTCCGCATACCGGTGTATCCGCCAATGATGCCCACCAGAACGTAGGGATGATTGTGACGTTGGCGGAGGGGAACAAGGCGAGAGTCGAAGACCCGTTAGGGAAATTGCTGATGGTACTGCCTCTTGCGACGATTCCAACAAGCGTCGTGCCGCGCGAAGGCAAAAAGGAGGGTGATGAGCTGTTCCGGCTGCTATTCGATCCTTACCAGTGCAGCCTTGGTCACGTTGGAACCCATCTTTTGGTCTCGGAATTGTCGGAGCCTGCGGTGCGAGAATCGCTGGAATCAGGGCGAGCGTTTGTCGCATTTGACTGGCTCGCAGACTCCACCGGTTTCGATTTCACTGCGTTTCAAGGCACGGATCGTATAGAAATGGGCAGGCAAACCCTCTTTTCCGAATCGAAGGATCTTATTCTGCGCGCTAAATCGCCATTGCAAGTACATTGGAAACTGGTCTGCAACGGGCAAGTGATTCAGGAGGCGCAATCGCGGGAATTTGATTTTGCCGTCAAGCGAGCCGGTAACTACCGAATCGAAGCTTGGCTGGAGATCGCCGGTGAACGCATGCTATGGGTTTTGTCGAATCCCATTTATATCCAATGAGACTAGTAAGGTTTAGCACGCGCTAAACGATAGCCCCTTTTTTGAAATGGAAGCCGGATCTATGGCCCCCTACCGCATCCTTCTCCTCGTCGGACTTGTTGTTTTTTGGGGAGAAGCAGTCCGTGGTGCCGATCCCCTATTCAAGGCGGGAGCGGCGAAACAAGATGTTACACCGAAGGAGCCGGTGCCCATGTGGGGATATGGGGCGAGACATGCGATGCTCAGCAAGGGGACCGTGGATCCGCTCTACGCGTCGGTGTTGGTTCTCCAAGTCGACGATATCAAACTGGCAATCGTTGGGCTGGATCTAGGCCGATCCCCTTCCGAATTTTCGCTTCAGCGCATCCGAACTCGAATCGCTGCCGAAGCGGGTATTGAACACTCGTTTATCGCAGGGTCGCACACGCACCATGGTCCCGTTCTGGAGCTGAGCGATGCAAAAAGGAAGGGCAAAGGCAAATTCGACGCCGCGATCCGCTACTATCAAGAGCTCGAGGATGGGATCGTGGAAGCGATCCTGCGTGCAGACAAATCGTCGGTGCCAGCGAAATTGGCGACCGGCTCCAAGGAGATAGTCGGGTTTAACAGAAACCGGCATACGAAAATTCAGCCTGCGCCCGTGGACGGATCGCTCGCCATCCTTCGATTAGATGCGATCGAGACGGGAAAGACGATTTCATTGCTCGTCAACTTTGCGGGCCATCCGACCATGCTCCCTGCAGAGACGCTCCAGTTCTCTGCCGACTATGTCGGTGCGATGAAGCAGACGGTCGAAGAGGAACTTGGTGGCGTCGCTATTTTTATGCAGGGTGCAGCCGGAGACCTATCGGTGAACAAAGGACGCAACGGCGAACACCTGGAGTTTGGCAATTCGCTTGGACGTGAGGCTGTATCGCTTTCGCGGTCCATCGATACATACCATCGCGGTCGCGCATCGTTGGAAGTGCGGGAAACGCGGTTT
>JANODW010000558.1:0-8042 GCA_031412875.1 Pirellula sp.
AGCCGATATTGAGACCGCTGCATTGGACCAACCACCAGCAATCGGGTATGCCGTGGGTGTTGGCAGCATAGCCCTCTAGGGTGTTGTCGATCCGGCGCAGTCCATTGAGTTCAGGCACATCGCGAGTGGCCACATACGTGCTCTCGATCAGCTCGTGCCATCGATGGGTAGCAAGGCTGTCGTGCTGGTGAAAGGCGAGCGGCTCACACTCGGAGGACGACGCGGATGGGGCGCATCGAGGAATCGATTCCGGATGGATCGCTTCCATCTGAACGAGCCTTGCAACCGGGAGCATCCCCGATATTCGCAGGACTTCATCGCGCCATGGATCGGGCGAGACGAACCCCGGATCTTGATCGTTGGCAAGCCGAGACGCAATCAGTGGAGAGATCGCTTGAACCAATTCCGCCCCTTGTTCAAACGCGTCCTGGAAGAGTTGTTGGACCACGCCGACAAGCAATTGCGAATGGAGTTCGTCGTTGTCGCTGGGTTCGACAGAGAGGTTTCCCAATGACGCAAGCGCGCCCGGGTAGAGGATCACATAGCCCTCGGCTCGAAGTTCTCCTGTCCGATGGGATCGAGCGCATATCGGCTGCGAGAAACGCGAACGGCGACAGTGATCCACGAGCAAATCTACCATCTCATCCACCAGCTCGGGCGGTTCGGTTCGATGGCACCATCGCACACATTCGATCCAGTCGGAATTCATTTTTGGTTCCACTCCGATGGACGACGCTGCGCAAACGCTTGGTTCTCATCGGCATCGCTTAATCGAACAAGCATCAGCAACGGTTGGATCTCACCAGACCGCGTTCTCGTATGGAAAAAATGCTCGCCCAAGCATCGGGATTCGGATGTTGGTCCAAGCACAATGTAGTCTCCCTGTTGGAGTCGCAATTCGACTGCCAGTTGTTCCCACACGACACAATCGCGACGCGAATCGAGCCGCACGACGGATTCACGTCCGGTTGCTTTCTTCAGCAATTCTCCGTGTTGCATTTCGGGAGTCAATCGGAGGGTAGCCGTTCCATCTCCGTGGGGAGTTGCGAGGATGCTGAACATGAGATGGGGCGCCGCATAGAGAGAACCTGCTGGACCATCGCCATGATAAGAAACCATGAGCGAAGATTCCGGAAAGTTGCGTATCGAAAGCTCCTTGCGAACATTGGCTCTGCATCGCCACAATTGAGCATACGAGGAGATATCCGCAGCGAATCCTGCTTGCTCCATCGGATCCTCGCCAAGCCGCTTGACGGTCATTCGAAGCCATTCATCGAGAAGCGTCGGGATGTTGCCGGCCGCCTTGCCGGCGCGGATCCCGTTTTTGTCCATTGCGAGCCGCAACTCGGGCTTCAGAGCTTGCTCATCGATTTGGTTCCAAAGTTCCGGAAGCTGCTCCGCTTGAGATGGATTGAGCCGGATCAAGATGGTCTCGACCCCTGCCGTTTCGCTCGATGGCAGCGTTGCGCTAAATGCGCCTTTGGGTTTTGTTGCTGGAGGCTCGGTACTAGACGGCAGCCAGGAGGCGCACCCGGCTAGCAGCACTGAGTAAACCCAGAGAAGAACAAAGCTCTGCGAAGTCGAGGGTTGCCATCTCATCCGGACTAGCAACTACTTTCGATTGCTGGGAGCACTGTTGGGCGTCTGCGGCTGGCCATTGCTCGCGGATCGGACATTCTCCGTCGCTGGAGGCGCGAAAGTCCGCTCTTCCACCACCCAATCCTTAGGTACATCGACGGGGATGAACTCGCGTCGAAATACCGCCTCGTTCATCTTCTGAAGGAGCGTCGCATTTTTGCTGCGGTCGCTAAATTGAAATATCTCGCGGTTGTCTTTCAATACCTTGTTCGCTTGGTCCAAATGATCGGTATTGAATTTGATCAGCATGATCGGCAAGAAAATTTCGCGATCGATATAGACTTGAACATGGTCGTAGTTCGCTGCATCGGCCTGGTACTTTGGGTACGCTTCGATCACATGAATATCATTGCGAGGTTTCCCTTGCGGATCGTTTGGCGGTGGTAACGCGCGAACCCAATAGCGCTCTTTGATCTTCTCGGCTTTAACGCCGAACATGAATGGCATGGGCGATTCGAGGATCCCTGCCCCTTTCATTTCAGGCGGCATCATGAACTTGGTGCACCGCTTGCTGCTTCGGTCGTATTCATAAACGTTTTCGCCATCGCAAAGCCACCACTCTCCGAACACATTGTCAAAGCTCTTGTATTCCAATTGATTCTTGGCGTCCAATTGACCGGTCAACTTGACCAGCATATCGATCCGGAACATCCCTTTGTCCGGCGCCATATACTTCAGTTCTCCCGATGCGCTCGAGGTGTTCACCTCACGTATATCCTTGCCCGTTTTCTTCGCCAGTTCGTCGACAAAGTTATCCGACGAGTTGTATTGCCAACGAAGGAACTTGCAGGAATAACGATCGATATTTGCGGTCGCTTTTTCCCAGTCCTTGAGGATCTGATCGCAAAACGCATTTTGTGCAGGGGTCGGCGGATTGGCGGCGTACGGATCGGCCGTAACCACTTCTTTGCCGCTGCTGCTGCCGCCGGTGGGCGGCTGCTGTTGATTTGCTACGGGCCGTTGGGGCATCGCCGGATTGAGCGCCGGATTGAGCGCCGGATTCAGTGCTGGATTGGTAGGTGGATTCGTGGCCGGATTTGCAGGTGCGCCATTTTTGCCTTGCGCAGGGTTGGGTCGACCGGTCGGTTGTTGAACGATGGGCGCTGCGCCCGGACTGCCATAACCGTTCGCTCGCGGTGCAACGTTTTGTTGCCCCATCGCCAGGGAGGAAGAGCCGACCACACACACGCTCGCCAAAAAACGGACCGCGGTATGGCGATTGAAACGGGACCCCTGATTATTCATTTTCATCATCCGTGATATTGCTGAACTTGGGCTCGCCCTGCCTTGGGCTGCATTCGCGACAGACGAACTGCTTTCGCCAGCCACAATAGCAACTTGGTCTGGATCCACCTAGACCGAATTTTCCGGTTGCAACGTTTGTTGGGAGGCAAACTCGTTCCTAGAACGGACCGAAGGCTTCATGAAACTTAGCTATCTATATTTTGCGACCTACAGTTTTAGGCGTATTGTCGCGATCGTTTTTCCGGACGATTGGTGGATTGAGTATCATCCGCCGGGACCAAGCTCCCGAGCTGCGATGCTCGTTTGCCAATCGCCTTAGCCCCGAAGTTGAGTTGCCGCACACCATGGCTGTCGTCGCCCCCTTTTTTCAACCGTCCGACACTCCGTACTTTTTTCCACCGGCTGCCACTTCGTATGCTATCGGATTCCGCAAATCCCATACCAAACCCCTTCTTGAGCTGTCCGCACTGCACTTGATCAACGGCGAACACTTCTCCGGCGCCGAGCGTGTGCAGCAACTCCTAGGAAGTCGCTTACCCGACTTTGGCGTATCGGCCTACTTCACTTGCTTAAAACCAGGCAAGTTCCCCGAGTTGTCTGGACTGGAGCGCGATCGCGTCAACTCCATCGCGATGCAGAGCCGTCTCGATTTCACGATTCTCCGCAGGATTGCCGACTACGCTGACGAGATCCAAGCCGATGTCTTGCATGCGCACACGCCCCGCACGGCGATGATCGCCAGCTTGGTAGCGAAACGATGCATGCTTCCCTGGGTCTATCACGTCCATTCGCCGACCGCCAGGGACTCGACTCGACGGATAATCAATCGAGTCAACGGATGGGTCGAAGCATATTCATTGAGGAACGCGGACCACATCATCACCGTTTCCAAGTCGTTGCGTCGCGAAATGCTTAGGTGCGGTCATTCCAGAAACAAGATAACGGCTATCGCCAACGGCGTGGTGGAGCAGCCACCCATCGATCCCGCCGCACGTTTGGATCAAAAGCGATGGAAGCTTGGCATGGTGGCGCTCGTTCGGCCTCGGAAAGGGATCGAGGTGCTGCTGGAAGCGATTGCCAAGTTGCATCCGTTGCGAGAACAAATTTCGCTCGAAGTCATCGGAGGATTCGAAACGCCTGAATACGAGGCGAGCATTCGCAGCTTGATTCAGAAATGGAAACTGGAAGACATCGTTCATCTTCGCGGGTTCACTAAAGATGTGCCCAAGGTCATGCGCACGTTCGATGCGATGGTCCTGCCTAGTTTGTTCGGCGAAGGGATGCCGATGGTTGTCTTGGAAGCGTTGGCATGCGGTGTTCCGGTGATTGCAACGCGGGTGGAAGGGACGCCGGAAGTCATTCGTCACGGTCAAGAAGGGCTCTTGGCTCGCCCACAAGATGCCGCCTCACTGGCGGACGCGATTCGAGCGTTTGTTTCGGATCGCCACGCTTGGTCTCGCATGAGCCAGCGAGCGGTTCAAAGGCATCGTGACGGTTACTCGGATGTTCAGATGGCTGAAAAAACGGCAAGGGTTTATCGACGCTTGCTCGAGCCTCGTCGGGAGGAATAGCGACCGCGCTGTGGCCTTAGGCAAAATGGAATTCAGGTCAGGAGCGGCAGGGCGCGAGCCCTCCGGTGTCACGTCTGAAATCGCGGCGGTACTCTCAAAATCGCGGCGGTACTTTACAGGTCCTGACCGGACGGCTTGCGCCGTTCCGCTAGTGTGAGTGTCATTAGGCGTTATGCTGTAAGTCCGGAGAGCGCCTTGCCTGTGGGCGATTTGTGATTTTTTGCAATCACATCGGGTGGGCCGACACCCAAAATCCTCCCGCCGTCGATGCCTCCCCCAGGGCCGACGTCAATCACCCAGTCGCAGCAACGGATCAGGTCCATGTGATGCTCGACGACGATGACCGTATTGCCTTTCTCGACCAATCCCTGGACGACGCCCACGAGGCGAACCACGTCGGCGATATGAAGTCCCGTGGTGGGTTCGTCTAGCAGATACAACGTCTTGCCCGTTCCCGGCTTCGCCAACTCGCTGGCCAGTTTGATCCGCTGCGCTTCCCCACCGCTGAACGTGTTCGATGGCTGGCCCAGGGAAATGTAACCGAGTCCCACCTGCACCAAGCATTGCAATGGCACGCTCAATTTAGGGACCGCATCAAAGAACTCTGCCGCGTCCGCGATGCTCATCTCCAAGCAATCGGCAATCGATTTCCCTTTGAATTTGACCGCCAGCGTTGCTCGATTGAATCTGCGTCCTCTGCACTGCGCGCACGCAACATACACGTCCGCAAGGAAACTCATCTCGAGTTTTTGCCTCCCTTGACCTCCGCACGCTTCGCATCTGCCCACCCCCGAATTGAAGCTAAACCTGGCTGCCGTGAATCCCCGTTGTTTGGCGTCTTTTGTTTTCGCATACACCTTTCGAATCTCGTCCCAGAAATTGCAATAGGTCGCTGGGGTGCTTCTTGGAGAGCGACCGATAGGGGACTGATCGATTTCGATCAGCTTGTCGATCCCCTCGATCCCCTCCATCTTTCGAATGTGAGCAGGGAGCGGTTGGTCGAGGATCGCTTGGCGTACGGCAACCGCTAACGAATCGTGAACGAGTGTGCTTTTGCCGCTGCCGCTCACGCCCACGACCCCCACCAAACGGCCTAGCGGAAAGGCGACTTGCACATGGTCCAAATTATGCATCGATACATCGCAGAGCGTTACCATGGGGTGCGTCGAGGGGACGGAACGCCTCTTGCTCGTGGGCATCGGCACCGCGTGTTGAAGATAGCGGGCCGTCAACGAGTCGAAACGTTCCTCAAATTCCGAAGGGGGGCCCACGGCCAGGATTTCGCCTCCCAAAATGCCCGCCCCCGGCCCGATGTCCACAAGCAAATCCGCTGCCCGCATGACCTCCTCGTCGTGCTCCACGACCACCACCGTGTTGCCGCGCTGTTGCAATGCTCGCAAGGAATCGATCAAGCGTTGCGTGTCGAGTGGATGCAAGCCCACCGAGGGCTCATCCAACACGTAGCAAACGCCGATCAAGCCAGTGCCGATGCTGGTCGCCAACCGCACTCGCTGCAACTCGCCACCGCTCAACGAGGCGGCGGGTCGATCTAACGTGAGATAGCTTAGCCCGACTTCCTGCAAAAAAGCCAGCCGTTGCAGAATCTCTTTGACAACCGCTTGCCCAATCGTGCGCTGCCGATCGTTCAGCCCAAGTTGTTGAAACCAGGCGCTCGCTTTGTCCAAAGGCATGTTGGCAATATCTGCAATCGAAAGTCCCTCGAGCCGTATAGCCAACGACCCTTTCTTCAACCGTTGTCCTTTGCACTCAGGGCATTGCTTCGCAGGATCGCCATCCAGATAGCCAAATCCTTCGCACCGCGGGCAAGCCCCATACGGGCTATTGAAACTAAAGGTTCTTGGCTCGATCTCGAGGATGCTCACCCCGCAAGCGATGCAAGCGTAACGAGTTGAAAAAAGCCTCTCCTGAAAAGGATTAACATCGGGCAAGCTTGCAGATGTTTCGATGAGACCATTGCTCAATCGCAACGCAACGGCGACCGCTTGCTCGATCCGCTCTCGACTGTCCGATCGCACCACCAACCGATCGACCACAGCGGAGATCGAATGCTCCTTGCGGACAGCCAACTTGGGCAACGATTCCAACTCGTACTGCTCACCGTCGACTCGAACTCGCACAATCCCCGCTTTTGAAATGCGTTCGAACACGTCGGCATGTCCCCCTTTGCGGCCGATCACCATCGGAGCCAGGAGAGTGAGTTTGGTCCCTATCGGCAGTTCACAGATCGCGTCGAGGATCTGGCTCGGCGGTTGTCGATCGATAGGTTGGCCGCATTCGGGGCACGCGGGTGTTGCGATGCGAGCCATCAGCAATCGCAGGTAGTCATAGATTTCAGTCACGGTCCCGACGGTGCTTCGCGGGCTGAGGACCCCTTGTTGTTGGTCGATGCACAGCGCAGGTTGCAGTCCCCGAATCGAATCGACATCCGGACGCTCGATTTGTTCCAAGAATTGACGAGCATAGCTCGACAAACTCTCCATGTATTGCCGTTGCCCTTCGGCAAACAGCGTATCAAAGGCGAGCGAGCTCTTTCCGCTGCCGCTGACTCCGGTAATAACGGTCAGTTTCCCACGCGGAATGTCCAGGTCGACATTCTTTAGATTATGGGTCCGGGCACCGCGGATCTCGATCCTCATTTGGCTAATCCATACTCGTACAGCATGTATAGCTTGGGCTCAAAGAGGGTATTGATGGGCGAGTCCACACGACCGTCGTCGAGCGCAAAAACCCGCGATGCCGCTAACACTTCGTTGGAGAGGTACTTGCGCGGGACATCGGCTAACGCAATGTTTTGAAGATCGATGAGATTGGTAGATTTCACTGCCAATTGAAACCCCCACTCGCCAAAGGAATTGAGATGCGTCCGATGCGGAAATACGCGAAAATCTGCCGCCGCAATCGTGGCTTCGATGCACCAAAACGCTTCGCGTGTAATGATGGGCGAACTGCTCTGCGTGACGAACGCACCCTCCTCGCTCAGGATGCGGTGGACCAATCGATAAAACTCTTTGCTGTAGAGTTTGTTGAGCGCTTCGCTATGCGGGTCGGGGAGATCGATGAGGATACGATCGTACCAATCCCCCGATTCCTTGATCGCTGCAAAGATGCGACGGACGTAGTTGAATGCGTCGTCATGAATAATGCGCACGCGGGGATCCGCAAGGCTATCTCCATTAAGTTTTCGGATAACGTCCAGCCGTTGGCTCAACTCGGTCACGCGCGCATCGATATCGACCACTTCGATCGATTCCACCGAAGAGAATTTCAATATTTCACGGATGGCCAATCCATCTCCACCCCCCAGGACGAGAACTTTTTTTGGCGGGCGGCCGATACTCATGATCGGGTGTACAAGCGATTCGTGATACCGATGTTCATCCAAAGCCGCAAACTGCAAATGGCCATCAAGGTAGAGCCGCACCTCTCCATTGCGAGGATGGCTGGTCAGAACAATGCGTTGGTACGGAGTCTGTTCGGTGTAGATGACTTCGTCTGCAAAGAGCTGTCCCTCCGCAAACCGCGTGATGAGGCCGGAAGCCAACATCGCCACCAGCAGGATGCCGATCA
>JANODW010000559.1:0-2389 GCA_031412875.1 Pirellula sp.
TACCTCCACCACCGCCTCCACCGCTTACCCCCCCGCCAAAGCCGGGTCCCATCCCTACCGGAGCCATTCCGACTACCGACGAGGTTGGAGTAGATGTATCAACCACAGCATCCACGGGAGCTTGTTGGGTGCCATCGGCAAACGGTGCGTCGCAGACTTCGATGTTGAGGGAAGTCGGCAGCACGGTTTTAGAAACCAGAACGATTGCGGTGGGTTTGGCCATCGCCAAGCCGGGCGCGACAGCACAGAAACCTACCGCCGCTACGCCTTGATCTCCGGACGCGACCAGTCCATAGACGGACGGGCTTAGTCCCTGAACGGTGAACGAACCGTCCGCTGCAACGCGTACTCGGTCGATTTCCTTTCCGTCTTTGGTGATGAATACGGTCATCGCGCTCATGTCTACCGACATCGCCGCTTTTCCAAGTTTACCGCGGAGCATTCCAGCCGAATCCAACATAACTTGATGCGTTGTAGCCATCTTGCGAACCGCTTGCAACGGATCGACGGTCACTGTGACCGCAGCCGATTCCTTGGGGATCATCTGCCCACGAATCAGTTCCGAGACGCGACTGCTTGTCGGCATGACACGCACTTCCACCGAATTGGGGAGATGTTTGCCGGCGACTTCGTCCAGAACCGCGAGAGAGAAAATAGCCAGGGAACCCGCTCCTTCGGCCGACAAACTGTAGAGACCCGGCTTCACTTTCTCGACCTTGAAATCGCCATCCACTCCGGTTTCGTCCGACGCGATCGCCGTCCCATTTTGACTCAACGTCACCTTGATCTTGGCGAGGGAGAGGCTGTCCTGGCCCATCAGAGCAACTACGGAACCGGAGATGGTGCCATCCTCGCCCGTTTGTACCCATTGATTGATAAATAGGTCATTGGTGGCAACGACGGCGGCGCTTCGAATCAATGCCGTCTTCGGCTCAAAAGCGGTCTGTGCAAAGCACGGCGCGATAGCTAACGGAGCAGCAAAAAGCGATAAAATGAATTGTTTTCGGACCGATAGTGGCATCGGATAACTCCTCAGGATGGCAAACTTAAGCAGATTTTTTCACGGTTGAGCTTGGATACTAGTCACACTCCTACCATAAATCAATAAAAAAGTAGGTCGAAAACGTATTCAGGGGAAAGCAATTGGCAGGCGACTAGAGAAAGAATCGAGGGATCGACCCCGCCCTCCAGCACGCCTCGTGGCGCTCGGCAAAACGACCACAAAGAAATCTACAGATTGGTACGGAATTTGTTCACGACCAATGGTTGTCTTTTGCGTGCTAGTCAATTTGGCAAAAGCGATTTGACCCTATTTGAGTTTCGTTGGAGCATTCCTTATGAGCCGATCTTTTGGATCTTTTAAGCCGTTGATTTTGACGATGTTGCTTGGGGTGCCCGTAGGGTACTGGCTCTTTTCGAACCCCTCTGCGCCTCCGTCGGCAGTGTACGCGCGTCAAGCGGTCGATTCCCAGCAAGCCCGGGGTGGACTCGGCAATACCCCAGGGATAGCCGGCGCAGACCAACTTTCAAGAGTGTTTCGCGACGTTGCCAAATCGCTCAAACCGTCGGTGGTCAGCATTAATCGTATCATGGAGCGTTCGGCTGGTCGCAATCGATCGTTCAGCCGAGGGTTGCCTCCTGGAATCGAAGAACTTTTGGGAAGCCAACTCGATGGCCTCGAAATCGATGGCGATGGGCGGATGGATGGCCCGAAGGAACGTGTTCAGAGCGGGCTCGGCTCCGGCGTGATCGTGCGCAACGATGGCTATATCCTTACGAACAACCACGTGGTGGATGGAGCAAGCATCTTGGAGGTCGTCCTGAGCGACGACCGCAAGTTCACAGCAAAAGTGATTGGGGCAGATGCCCGGACCGATTTAGCAGTGCTCAAGATCGATGCGAACGGTCTGGTTGCCGCTTCTCTTTGAAGCTCTGAAAGCATGGAAGTTGGCGATTGGGTGATCGCCATAGGTAGCCCCTTTGGGCTTGCTCAAACCGTCACCGCCGGCATCGTCAGCGCAACGAATCGAAGCGATCAAGGGATCACTCCGTACGATAGTTTTATTCAAACCGATGCTGCGATCAATCCCGGCAATAGCGGCGGACCGCTGCTGAATTTGCGAGGCGAGGTGATTGGGATCAACACGGCGATCGCGTCCAGAAGCGGTGGATACAACGGGATTTGCTTTGCGGTCCCCAGCGACACGGCACGCCGAGTATTGGACGATTTGATCAGCAAGGGCCGTGTCACTCGCGGCGTCATTGGAATCACTCCTGCTACCCTCAATTCAGAGCTTGCCCAAAAATTGCAACTCCCCACGGACACTCGCGGTGCCGTCGTCGCCGAAGTCACACCCGGGCTGCCAGCAGCCAAAGCCGGCTTGAAAGA
>JANODW010000560.1:0-4415 GCA_031412875.1 Pirellula sp.
TCAGCCGCAATTCAACGACCGGTGGTGTCGCTTCGCTCAACCACCGGCTAATGGGTGAAATCCCTTCGGGATAAAACCCGAATCCCTTCGGGATAAAACACGAATCCCTTCGGGATAAAAGCCGAATCCCTTCGGGATCAAATCCGAATCCCTTCGCTTTGAAACCCTATTGGATCGACCAGGTTGTACCTTCTTTACCGTCCTGCAACGCGATTCCGATTTCGGTAAGGCCATTTCGCACCGAATCAGACATTGCAAAATCGCGTTTCAATCTGGCCTCCGCCCGAACTTGAATCAACAGTTTCATCAGACCATCGAGGATCTCCGCCGAACTGTCCTGGCTCGTGGTTTGCTTGGGTGGCTTCATGAAGATGCCCAATATCGCACCCAACTCCTTGAGAATTGCCATGCCGGACACCAGTAGACCTATGTTTTCAGGGGTCCGTTTTGCAGTTTCCTCTAGCGATTCGGTTTCGATGAATCGATTAAGCGAGCGAGCGATTTCAAAGAGGTCTCCGGTAGCACCACCGGTGTTGAAATCGTCGTCCATCTTCGTCAAAAACGATTCGCGCAGACGAACCGCTTCCGCAATCGCTGAGTTCGTGGTCGATGGGGCTGAGAATTGATCGCGCCGTTTGTTGTAGGGCAGTTGTGCGGCATCGTAAAAGGAAATACCCGCGATGCGCTCAAATCGCTGGATGAGACGGTAGAAAGCCTCCAGAGAAGTGCCCGCTTCAGCCAACGGCTCTTCGCCGAACAAGGTCGTCGATCGATAGTGCGATCGCAACAAGAAGAAACGTATGCGTTCACCGGTGTGGCGTTCGATCAACTGAGCCAGTCCGCCCGCTCCCTTGCTTCGTGAGATCTTGTTGCTGGCAGCATCGGCCGCAGGCGCAGATGCTGCCGTTGATGCTTGCGATTCATCGCGATCGTTTTTGCCGCCGACTTTCCCTTTGGCTTCGGCCGCTTGCATGAGTCCGTTATGAAGCCAATAGGTCACCATGGGCTGGCCATGGCAACATCGACTTTGCGCAAGCTCATTCTCATGGTGCGGGAAGACCAAGTCCAATCCGCCACCGTGAATATCAAACGTCTTCCCAAGAATTCGCCGACTCATGGCCGAGCATTCGATGTGCCAACCTGGCCTGCCTAATCCCCATGGGCTATCCCAACTCGGTTCGTCTGGCTTTGCCGATTTCCAGAGGGCGAAATCTCCGGTGGAACGTTTTCGCGAAGCAGCGTCGCCGCCATCGCCCTGCTGCGAATCCGCAGATCGATTGCTCAATCGACCGTACTGGCTGTCTTTCAGCACATCAAAATACACGTCGCCGCCACTTGCATAAGCGAACCCGAGGGAAATCAATTCTTCAACGAACTTGATGATCTCATCCATGTTGTCCGTCGCTCTGGGCAAATGATCGATCTGATCCACACCGAGGGACTGCAGGTTGGCCAAGTAATCGGCGGTCATCGAGGTTGCGAGCTGGAACATGGAGATTCCCTTCTCTCGCGATCGGTTGATCAGCTTGTCGTCCACATCGGTTATGTTGACGACCCAAGTCACTTCGTAGCCACAGTAAGCAAGAAATCTCTTGATGGTGTCGAAGATAACGGGTCCGACCATATGCCCGATATGCGCTTCTGCATAAACGGTCGGACCGCAAAGGTACATTCCAACTTTGCCGGGCTGCAAGGTTTGAAAAGGCTCTTTGTTTTTAGAGAGCGTGTTGTAGATTCGGATCGTGTCGTTGGTCACGGTATCGCTGGCTATCGGAGGCTTGTGTACTGGACAAATAAGCTGCAGGTAATTCTAGCAAAACTTAATAAAACGGGGATGGTATGGCCCTTAACAAGAAAAGTACAGGTCATTTTCTCTCTGGTATCGCAAGCGCAAACATGCTAAACCCCAAGCCACCCGCTTCACTATTTCAACGGCCCCGAGGAGAACCATTGATGAAAGCCAATTTTGCATTGCCCTTGCTGTTGTTTGCTGTACTCAGCGGTTCGGGATGCAAGACGGTTCGCAATATAGAACAATGGAAGTGCGACAACTGGGGACTCTGCCATTTCGGAATCAAACCAACTCCCAGGAACAGGCCCCATGCTCATTCCTACCCACTCAACGAGCACCACAGTGGGAACCACAGTGGGCACGAAAGCGGTTCCGACTGCGGTTGCAATCCTCCGCCGAGTGAACTTCAGGAAACCCAAACCCAATCGCCTTAAAGCTGGAAATAATCTATGTCCCAAAACGACCCGAACGCACCCCGGAATCCTTATGCGGATACCCCGGGCGGTCCTGCCTCAAGCCCACCGTCCGCTGCCCCCATCCAGCAAGGGGACTCGACAGGCGGAATCATTCCATACAAGAACCCCAAAGCGTTGATCGCGTATTACTTGGGGATTCTAAGTGGGCTTCCCTTGATCGGGCTGCCTCTCGGGATCGCCGCTTTTGTACTTGGCATCATGGGGCTCAGAGATCGCAAACGGAATCCGGCTATCAAAGGGAGTATCCATGCTGGCATCGGAATCGGATGCGGTTTGATATTCACATTGTTTTGGGGAGGGACGATAGCACTCCTAGTTATTGGACTTGTTTTCGAAGCTTCAAATAGACGTTAAGCCGAGCAGCAGGATCATTACCACCGTAGGATGGGACCATCGTCCCGTCCGTTTAGTCGGTGGCAAACAAGCTACACGTGGCCAGATACTGCACGAGCGCAATGGAGTAGCTGAGCCTACGCCCTGGTCGTCCTTTACCGCGAGCCTCCGTCGGAACGATTTCCAAATCGGACAGGAGTGTGTCGATCTCTCCATTCTTGCGTCCGCGATGCAATTGAATAGCTTTCAAGTAAACCACTGGATGGTTCGTCTCTCCCATGAACTTCATCAGTCGTGTGCAGTTGGAGTAGTAATAGGCGACCGTATCGGTAGGCCTCAAAAAAGCATTCCATTGTTCACGAAATTCGTCCAAAGAAATCGCGTTGTCGAAATCCAAAACGGTGAGATCGATGTGATTCAGAAACGACTGCGTCATCGGGGTCGTGGACGCGATGGCTCGTTCCAACCGTTCGCCCGTGACGAGACGTTCTGCAACCCAATAGGCTGGCGCGCGCTCGGTCTCGCTGGCCTCGGCAGGCTCGCCTGAATGAGGTGCGGTTTCTGCATAAAAGACAACGACATCACGTAGGCTTTGCCGAAGCGACTTGGGAATATTCAGCGGTGCTCGCGGCCTTAACTTGCGCCGAACGGTTCCCTCGGACTTGGGGTGGGCTAACTGGCTCTCAACCATGAAATGAAAAGCGGCAACCAATTGATCGAAGCCCTTCGTATCCGGCTCCAAGCATCGCAACGCAGCTACGGTCGCTTCCAACGTGGAGAGGAATAACACATGCGGTTCGCGACGAATGCCATACCGGCTCGGTTCGGCGGGTGCCAGCCGCACCTTCCTCAGGCTTTGTAGTTTCGGAATATCGCGAAAAAGTGTCTTCGTATGGTGCCACGTTCCATCCAATACCACGAGTTGTTGAGGCCGCTCGCTCTCGGACAGGGTTTCGAGAAGTTGCGAATCTTTGCCTGGGTATAGCAACGCGGCGTTCGCCGTAACGTGTTGCGTGGCGAACCAATTACCAAGCCCCTCGACTCCTTCAACAACCATTTGCGAATTCTGCAAAGCCAACCGCAAAATACGGGCGGTATTAAAGGGATGGAATCGCTCGCGGAAGTGTTGAAGAATAACGACGTGTGTTTTGTTTTCAACCGCAGGAATGCGATCGCAGAAACAGCGATCGACGGGCCGAAAACAGGCATAACATCGCTGCCTCTGATTCGGCTCCGGAGCATTCGGATTCGACGCAAGCATCCTACTTGGTTCCGCCCCCTCGCGGTTGCCCACGTATGGCCCCGCTAAGGTCGACGAGTCGACCTGGATTCCTCGCGATCTTGTCAGAAAACACACGAATGTCGCTTACGATGGGCTGCGCTTTTTGCGAGAGGTCTTGGATGTTTGCGGATGCAGATCGAAGGTTCTTCAGGGTCTTGTGCGCCTCCCAATACAACTCTTCATTGTCGATCAAACGCGAAAAGGTTCCATTGCTGTTGTTAATGCGCGACGCGATCGTTTTCAGATCGATGGCGAGGGTGTCAATATTGGCAAGAGCCCGGACCGCATTTTCAACGATCTGCTCGCTGTTTTGACTGACTGGTTCGGTGATTTCGGCGATGTTCTCGATCGCCACATTGGCGCTTTCCACGGCTTTGCGAATCGTGGGGCCGATGCCTTCAAAATCTTTTCCTAGCCCTTCAAGACTCAGGCAGAACTGCTCGAAACCTTTGAGTGTCTTTTGCGTTTGCTCCAACGTCCCTTTCGCTTCCTTGAAAAGCTCAGGCAGCATCGTCAAGCCGTTCGCGATCGC
>JANODW010000561.1:0-8659 GCA_031412875.1 Pirellula sp.
AAGAGCAATCCGCTCGCCGTCGCCACTTGGAACCCCATCGCTTGCCGAGGAACCATCGACGCGAGCCTCCGTTACAGAAAATCGACCTTGCCCGGCAAAAGCGAGGAAACCCAGGCCATCGATTGGCAAACCCTGACGACCCTCCAGGTCGACGCGATTCGTTCCGACGGGATTTGGAAACCGACCAGCCTGCTGATGCCGCTGGCGATCGATGGCAAAGTCGGAGGGCTGTTTCCGGGCGACCGCATTGAACTCTACGGGCAGTGGAGATTGCCCAGCTCGCCCACCAACCCGGGGCAATTCGATCAAGCCCGCCGCTATTCGGAACTGGGCTACTCCGCCCAATCGCGCGCGGACTCCCCCAACCAAATCAAATGCCTTGAGCAGCCCTCGCGGTTGAGACTCGATCGCTATCTCGCAATGGTTTCCGCCAGCGCGCTGCATGCAATCGAAAACTACGTTTTCTTCGGACAAGCGGAACTGACGGCTGCATTGGTGCTCGGGCAACGGGAACAAGCGGAATGGCAATTGCAAGAAGAACTGCTTGCGACGGGAACCATCCACATGCTCTCCATTTCAGGCATGCATATCGAAATGGTGGCCATGTCGCTTCTCTTGCTGGGCATGCTTTTGAAACTGCCTCGGGAACCTTTGCTGATCGGCGTTTGCGTGATCGTGATTTCCTATGGCTTGCTGTGCGGGGCCAATCCTCCAGTAGCCCGCGCGACGATCATGCTGACCGGACTATGCACGGCGAGATTGATGGGCTGGAATTTTTCGAGTTTGAACTTTCTCGCCTTTGCCGGTGTGCTTTTGATTCTGTATCGGACGACCGTCATCTTTGAAACGGGCACCCAGCTTTCGTTTATGGCCGTGGCTGTTTTGATTTTGTCGACCCATTCGATGGCAAAACGGGTATCGCCTCTAGAACGGCTGATCGCCTCGAAGTCCAGTCGCGCTTCGCGAGGTTTCACCCAGGTTCGGAGTTGGTCGATCGAAACGCTTCGCACGAGTTTCTGGGTTTGGTTCATCACAGCGCCGTTGGTTTGGTATGCGTTTCATGTCGTTAGTCCAATCGCTATCGCAATGAACTTGTTGCTTTGGCTGCCGATGCTCATGGCGTTGGTCGCAGGACTGGGGCTCATCGCTTTGGGATGGTTCCCCATTTGCGCATGGCCCTTAGGGCTCATTTGTGGAGGCTCCCTCTGGCTGGTCCAGTTCCTGGTGGGTTGGGGCGAGCAGGTTCCGCTTGGGCACTTTTGGATGCGGGCGCCGCCCACGTGGTGGCTCTACAGTTTTTACTCGCTGGGGATCCTTTGCACACTTTTGAAAGGGGTCCACAGCCGCTCGGGCCGCAAGAGACTCGTGATGGTTTTGGGCACATGGTTTTTTTTCGGGATGACCATCCATCCTATGAACGATGGGTTGCACCGATGGTACGTTGGCAACAAAGCGCCCTTGAGCTTAACATTCATCAATGTGGGACACGGAACCAGTATCCTCATCGAAGCTCCCGACCATCAAGTGTGGATGTATGACGCGGGAAGACTGGGCGATCATGAGCGGAGTTACCAAGTCATCGCGGAGACGCTATGGGCCATGAACCAGTCTCGGCTCGACGGCCTCATTCTTTCGCATGCAGACTCGGACCATTACAACGCAATCGATGGTTTGACGAAACGATTTGCGGTCTCGAAACTGCTTTCAACGAGCCAAGTCTATGCCCATACGAGCCCACTCTTGCAGAGAACTTTGGCAGCGACCAAACGCCGGGGCATCGAACACTGGACCTGGAAAAAGGGGGCCGAATATTCCGGCTTAGGCTGGAGCATGTTGGCCTTGCATCCGCCTGCGGGAGGAGTCGTGGGCTCCGACAACGCCAACAGCTTGACGCTGCTGATCGCATTTGCAGGCCGAAGAATCCTGCTCCCGGGCGACCTCGAACCACCCGGCATGCAAATGTTAGTGGCGCAATCACCGACCAAAGCAGACGTGCTGATGGCACCGCATCATGGATCGCTCAATTCCAAAGCGGATGCCCTGCTCCAATGGTGCGATCCGGAAACGGTCGTGATCAGCGGTTCGACCCGAGCCGTTTCGCCTCGCGTTTTGGAATCCTTTGCCACCGAACGCAGGGAAGTGTTTGTTACCGCTCGAGACCACGCCATCCGAATCGAAATCGCTAACGACGGGACCATTGCAAAGAAGCACTGGGTGGTCAATGGCTGGACGGAACTCGTTTCCTCTCCAGGCCGCCTCCCCCCTTAGGCGATCGGCAGGCTGAAACATACCAGCCGTAGTTTGGGACCATTGTCCCGAACGAAAAAACGGACGGGGCAATGGTCCCATCCTACGGTAGTAATGATCGTCCCGCTCGCCTCAGCAACCTTAGAGATGGGGCGGAGTCGATTCAAATGCAATCGCTTCCCGCGAGATAGGATGGAGAAACTCCAGTCGCCAGGCGTGCAACCCCATGGCTTGCGATTGCCCTTGGGAATCCGGCTCGCTGCGCGAGGCACCCCCAGCCAAGTACAGCGGGTCGTTTTGAATGGGGAAGCCAAGAGAGGCCAAGTGCAATCGAATCTGGTGCGTGCGACCCGTCGTCGGGATGGCTTCTATCAAAGTAGATCCATCGGCCCGTTTTTCGAGGGCTCGAAATCGTGTCAACGCCGTCTGTCCCGTCGGATCGATGCGACGACCGCCGCCGGCAAGCGGCTCCATCGCAATCGCTTGATCGCATTCGATCGTATCCCAGGAGGGATGCCCTACGACCGTCGCCAGATAGGTCTTTTTGACAGCCCCCAAGTTGAATTGGGATTGAAGGAATTGCGCATACGTTCGTTTCCTTGCAAACAATACCAGCCCGGTTGTATTCGCGTCGAGCCGATGGGCGGATCGCAAGAACTCTGGTGCGTAAGCGACTTCCAGGATCGCCTCGAGGGTATTGCGGTGAAAGCGTCCTGAGGGATGGACCGGCAATGGCGCGCCTTTGCTCAGTACCACGATCGCAGCATCCTCATGCAGCAATCGAATATCTGGGTTGATCGGAGGCTCGGTGTAGTTGCGAACGGTCTGCAGGAACCGTTGGCCCGCGCGCACCTTTTCCATTGCCGTAGCAGGACGCGTTGCAAACTCGCGTTTCGAAGCAGCCGGGAATAAGATGTCCCCGTTGTCGATAGCTTCGTTCCATTGATCGATGCTCCAACCGGGGTAAAACGCTTGCAGGGCTTCGATAAGAGGCAGCCCATCGCAGCGCTGGGGTATAGAGATCCAACGTTGGTTGTCGTAGGGAGTGCAGCCCCGTTGCTCTGCGGCCACATCGAGGATGGTCCGTTGCCTTTTTTCAAATTGGCTGCGGCGCTTTTCTTCGATGGATTCGTAGCACTTGGGGCAAGACACACCGACGTCATACTTCTCGGATTGCAGGTCCGCAGGCAAAAGGGGGCGCTTGCACGCAAAGCATTCGCTGGTATCGGAGGGTTCGAGAGAGGGCGCCACAGCAACGCGTTGGTCAAAGACAAAGCAATCGCCACGATAGTGTGCATGACTGCACTCTTCGAAGTACTTCAAGATGCCGCCATCGAGTTGATAGATTTCTTCGAACCCGAGCCCTTTCATGTAGGGACCAATTTTTTCGCATCGGATGCCACCGGTGCAGAACATCACGACCGGCTGCTTCTTGATGTCGACGGATAGATCGTGGGTGGCTTTGGGGAATTCGCGGAAGTTCTTGATGTTGAGATCGATCGCGTTTTCAAAGGTTCCCAATTCCACTTCATAGTCATTGCGAGTATCCAACAACGCGATGGGGCGTTTCTCGTCGAGCCACTGCTTTAGTACGCGAGGGGAAATCTTGGGGGCCGCGTTGGGTGCCGGCTGGATCCCTTCGGCACCGACCGGAATGATCTCCCGCTTGATGCGAACGAGCATCCGATTGAAGGGTTGGTAATCGGTGAGGCTTTCTTTCACGGGGAAATCAACCAGCTCGGGAAGGCTCCGCAAACGCAAAAGAAACGAATCGATCGACTCGCGAGCCCCCGCAAGGAAAAGATTGATCCCCTCGCTGCTGAGCAAGATCGTGCCTTTCAACTCCAACTGTTTGCACAGGCTTTTGAGTTCATCGCGATGCAACTCCAAATGGTCCCACCGAAAGAACTTGTAAGCAGCAATGTTGACAATCGAGGGCATTCTGGAGTTTGCGAGTAAGACGTTGGAATAAGCCTGGGTGCCAGTTAGAGCCACAATTTTAAGCGACCATCCAGGTAGTCTGGGAGTGCCTTGTTGACCCAACGACGGATTTGGGCGTCGTTGTAACGCGTGCTGAAATGACCGCAAATAACTACCTCATTCTGAAAGTCATTTCTCCTCGCGACAATATCGTCCAGATGGGTATGGCCATGCTTATGGATTTTTTCTTTGCGATGCTCCGGTGAAACAAAGGTCATTTCGGTAATGAGGATCTTGGCCCGATACATGTCCGGACAATCATCGAGCCCCTCCGGCGCGGTGTCTCCCGTGTACGCGATCAAAGGGATGCGGACTTCGTGGGTCACGTCGGTGCCGGACAGTTTGATATCTCGGATCTGATCGCCGGTGAGGTGCGAGAATTCTGGTCGGAGTTTTTTGCGTCGGTCCCAGACGATAAAGCCCAGAGACGGGATCGAATGGCGGGTTGCACTTGTCGTCACCACCAACTCTCGCGAAAGCTCGATTTCTTGATTGGCCGTCAACGGGATCAAATCGCACGGGAGCTTGCCTCTGTCCAACCGCGATACACATTTGAGAAGCGCATCGACGGTCGAGACGGCCGACTCAGGCAGATAGATGCTTGGGCGTTCCATCTTCATCATCCGGCGGCGAGCCACGTATGCAGGGAGGGCTGCGATATGGTCGATATGTGCATGGGAGACCATGAATCTGGGGATCGCCATATAGTCCCAAGGCTGCGCGCCTAGATCGAATCCCAGCTTTAACTCTGCAATCCGCCAATAGGTTTGTACGGCAGCGCGCGAGTAGCCGTCGATGGTCCACTGATCGTGCTTGAGGCACAGGGTCGGAGCGTTGTCGACCGAACCGATGCTTTCGGCGAGTTGGGCGTCAACGCGTTGAGATGCGTTCGAGGCTCTCGGAGTGGATGCCGCGATATTGGCAACTGGCTTATCTGACACTGCTAGTTTTTTCTGATTCAGTCGACTGGGGGGAGTGCGGAGCAGAGAGTGGGATCTTGGCGACACGCCAATCCAACAATTGTAACTCGACTCGTTTCATCCCGTTGAATTCGTTGATGTTGGGTCGGAATGCGATATCGATCTGACCCCGGTGGTTGTTCAAAGGTTCGATCCAATCGGCTTGACCAAACGCGACCGCCCGCATGGATGCGCCGTACTGAACCAGTTTGACGCTCATATGCCGGTCTCCACTCCCCATCGCCTTGGCCGGATCTGCAAGTTCGACGTTGCTTGCGACGAGGACAGGTCGAGGATTCGACGCCCCAAAGGGAGCCAGTTTTTCGATGGTAGAAACGGAGTTGAGGTTCATCTGTTTGAATGTCGATTCGGCATCAATGTTCAGCGAAGCGATGGGCTTTTGGCCAGCCAACTGCGTCGCGACCGCCTCGCAAAAGGCTTCGCGAAAGAGTCCAATATTGCGTTCCTCGATACGCAAGCCGGCTGCTGCAGCATGGCCCCCACAGCTCAGCAAGTGGTCTCGGCAAACCTGGAGCGTTGCATGCAAGTCAATGATTCCCTGAGATCTTGCCGAGCCTGTCGCAGGTTGCTGTCCCGTAGAATCCATCCCGAGGATGACCACGGGGCGATGGAATTTTTCCGACAACCTGCTCGCGACTACCCCGATCACCCCCAAATGCCAGCCCGCGCCGGCGAGCACCAAAGCGGAGTCGTTCTCAATGTCGAACTGCTCCTTTGCTTGTTTGGTCGCAGCCAGCACGATACTCCGTTCTAGCGACTCGCGATCCCCGTTGAGACGATCGATGTATTCGGCCAGCACGGTCGCACGCTGCGGGTCTTGCGTGGTGAGCAACTCAATGCCAAGCTGAGCTTGACCCAGCCGTCCGGCAGCGTTCAAGCGGGGGGCCAAAGTAAACGCTATGTCTTCCGATGTCAGCGTTTTCTTTTGATCGAGTTTGGTTTGCTTCATCAACGCTTTGAGCCCCAACGGAGCGTGCTGCTGCATTAGCTTGAGCGCCTGGCGAACAATGATGCGGTTTTCGTCCAGGAGCGGAACGACGTCTGCCACCGTTCCCAAGGCAGCTAACGTGGTCGCCTGCAACAGAAAGTCTCGCAGTGCGATCGATACCTTTTTGGCTTGACTTGCATGCTGGCAAACGGCCCAAGCCAACTTGAAGGCAACACCCGCTCCACACAATCCATGAAATGGGTACGCAAAGCCTGGCAAAGCCGGATGAACAATCGATGTGGCGGCTGGAAGTTGGTCCGACATGCGATGGTGATCGGTGATGATCAATTCGATTCCAAGTTCACGGCACAGATCCGCTTCCTGAATCGAGCCGATCCCGCAGTCCACGCTGATGACCATCTTGCGTTCCCGCTGCGCTAATTTTCGAATGGCTTCGCAGCTCAAACCATAACTGTCCTCAAGTCGATTGGGGACGTAATATTGCACATCCGCCCCCAGCAACCGGAGACAACTGAAAAGGATCGACGTGCCCGTCATGCCGTCTGCGTCGTAGTCGCCATATACAGTGATCGGCGTCTTGGATAGGACTGCAGCATAGACACGCTGCGAAGCGTCCGTCACCCCTGGCAAAAGCTCAGGGTCGCGAAGGTCGTTGAAACGAGCTTCCAGAAATGCCTCGATCGAGCAACGCTCTGTGATGCCCCGATTGAGCAGCAACTGAGCAACGACCGGCTCGATGGAGGACTGCTTTGCTAGGGCTAAAATGGCTGCCGAATCGTGCCCCCTAAAAATCCATTGCTTCGCCATGTAAAGCCTTCCGTGATGATAATGCTCAAAATGCGAACACAGCGAGTTCGCAAACCCCCGATTCACGGCTTAGACATGTCGATTGGCCAACGGTTGGACTCTGCTGTTCAAAAACCCCAGCGAGTCCCCCCTACCAAACTCGGATCGTCGGTTCGAATGCGTGCCTACTTGCGCTTTTCGATATGCAGCGTCACCCGACGAAGACGGCGATTGTATTTCTTGAGCTGCAGCTTTTCGCCTCCAGGCCTGCGCAAAAGCACGTAATTAATATCACCTGTCTCCTGGCAAACTAGAAATGTGGTTTCCTTTTTCTTCTTGCTCTTTGCCATGTTATGCGAACTTACCTTCAACAAAAACTGCGATCTTGGACATTTCGGAACGCGTATTATGGGTGTAGGTTTCGATCCTCGCTAGTTCAATTGGGCAATTTGGGGATTTGGGTTTTGGAACAAACGGGAAACAAACCACATCCAAGTTCGGCCTAACAACGGAAAGTTGCCGAATAATCCGACCTAACCCTCAAATTCCGAACCCATCGATTCCGAGAACTAGGATTACGGCAACTTGTTGGGGTGATGAAGCCCTAAAGCGCAAATATGATTGAGTTTCCAAAACAAACCCCAAGCAGCAAACGCAATGCGACGGCATTAGTTTTTCTGCTAGGGCAAGTGGCACGTATGTGTTTGATTACCCAAATGGGTGGTGAGTAGGTTTTTCAATGACTAAGATGCAACGCCGAGAATCTTTGAAGCTTTCCGCAAGACGCTTTTTTCAATCCCTTTTGAACGGAGTGATGCCAAACGTCGAAAATCGCAAGGTTCGCCCCATTCATTTCGAGCCGTTGGAACTTCGCCAGTTGATGGCAGGTGATTTTTACGATGCGGCTTCCTCCTCCTCGGCGTTTGCGAACCCGCAGGGCAACCCAACTGTCCAGCTCAGCTCGATGAGTACCTCTGGGTTGGTTGGAGAGGGAGAGGATGCTCAAGACTTGGTCGCGTTTGCGAAAGCGCTCAAAGATGCAGGGGTCCGATTTTTTGGGGCGGACTGGTGCCCCTTTTGCACGGAGCAGAAACTGATTTTCCAAGACGGGGCTCAGTTCTTGCCTTTTGTTGAAATGACCAATGCTGACCGCACCCGCAATGCGACGGCCATCGCCCAAAACGTGACGACTTACCCGACATGGGAATTCAATACCGCCGGGGGAACGCAGCGAGTGACCGGGGTTCAAACGTTGCAGCAGCTCTCGACGCTTTCCGGAATTGCGATTCCGACAAGCAGCAATCCCACGTTCACCGAGATCCCCAATCAGACCGTGCTGAACGGGTCGCCGTTGCATGTGCCGGTGGATGCCTATGACCCCAATGGCGGACCACTCACGATCACCGTTACCAGCAGCAATCCATCGGTGATTGCGGCCGAAATGGTCACCAATAACAAATCGTGGAAGGTGACCGTCAACGGCTACGGTGAAATGGTCTATCGATTGTTTGCAGACGAAGCACCCCGTCCGGTGGGGCGCATTGAGACATTGACCAACAGCGGCTTCTACAATCAAACGACGACGCCTGCCAACAAGATTATTTTCCACCGCGTGATCGACAACTTCGTATTGCAGGCTGGCGACCCAACGGGAACAGGGAGCGGTGGTTCGACGCTCGGGACTTTCGAGGATCAGTTCGATGTGGATCTTCAACAC
>JANODW010000562.1:0-7799 GCA_031412875.1 Pirellula sp.
GATCGAAGCGGCCAAAACAAAACCGTTCGGGTTTCAAGCGTTCTATCCTGGGCCTGGATTGGGAGGGCATTGCATCCCAATCGACCCGTTCTATTTGACTTGGCTAGCTCGATGCCACGAGATGCCGACTCGTTTTATCGAACTCGCTGGTGAGATCAATCTCGCGATGCCCAAGTTCGTTGTCGATCGAGTGGCCGAGGCGCTCAACTCGATAGGGAAACCGCTCAAAGGATCGCGGATTGGCATCCTCGGTGTCGCCTACAAAAAGAACATCGATGACCCGCGTGAGAGTCCCAGCTTTAAATTGATGGAGTTGCTTTCCGAACGCGGCGCCATCCTTTCCTATTCCGACCCGCATGTTCCCAAACTACCGAAAATGCGATCGTTCGATGTCCCGTCTCTGACCAGCCAAGACATTTCCACGCATTACTTGCGATCCCTGGACTGCGCGTTGATTGCAACCGACCACTCCGCGTTTGATTATGAGATGATTGTGCGAGAAACCGCGATCGTCGTCGACACCAGGAATGCCACGCTGGGGATCCAGGCACCGCCAGGCCGCGTGTGGAAGGCATAGTCGGATATAGCCGATGGGCGTAAGACGAAGAGTGGTGTGGGGGGCTGCTAGCCAATCGGACTTGCTTTAGCGGTACGGTGCAAGCCGTCTGGTTGGGAGCTGTAAAGAATTTCTGCCATCTCAGCCGCGACACCGGAGTGCTCGCCCCCTGCCGCTACTGTAATGAGAGCCATTTGTCTGCTGTCGCTGTGGGAAAATTGAAGTTTCTAAAAAATTGGTGGCGGGCGAGCAAATAAGTGATCTGCCGATACGTTAAACTAAAATTTCAACACCAACGCACGGGGCGAAATTGTTTCGGCCCAAGAACACACGAAATTGTTTTGAATCGCCTATTTATCTTGAGGAGGTTTCGGCCATGCGACGTTCTTTATCATTGCGAACTCTGAGTTCACTTTCCCAATCTCTATTGCTTGCGGGGGCTTTGCTCGTGCCTCCATCGGCCACGGCCTTCGCGCAATCACCCGCTTCGAAGGAGCCGGCTGGATCCAAACTTCCGAAAGCTCCCGCCGACGATAAGCCGGAAGAGGAGGAGGTTGCAATCAAATTTGAAGTTCCCGTCGATGCCTCCCCTTCGGAGCTGTTGGAATGGATTGTAGAAACCAAGAAAACTCCCCCGCCGCGAAACGCCATGGCGGAAACCGCGAAGAAGATGTTTCCTGCGGTCATCCAAGCGTGTGATTTGATCCTCGAGAAAAGCAAAGATACAGACGAACAAAAAAAGGCGATTGAGGAAAAGTTCGCGGCCTTCACTATTCTCGGTCGCTATCTGCCATCGGCGAACAAGGACTTAGAAGCGCTCGCTGAAAAGTACGCAGGCGATGCGAGACCTGAGATCGCACAGATCGCAGTCGGTCATAAGCTTTCAACCATGGCACAGACGCTTGGCACTGCGGATGCAGCAAAAACGCAGCAAGTGGCGGATGCCGCCATCGGTTTTTTAGAGCGCTTTGGCGTTAACAAGGTGACGTATTCGAGCGTGTCGCGGGTAGCGAGTTCTTTGGGTTTCAGCACGCACAATGAGATCGCCGCAGCCACCCACGAAAGGCTCGCATCGCTTTTGGAGAAATCCCAAGATCCCGCACTTGTCAAACGCAGTTCCAAGCTTTTGGGCGCCGCCCGCCGCATTCGATTGCTGGGCAATGAGATGATGCTTTCGGGCGTCACTGCGGATGGGAAGGCGTTCGATTGGGAATCCTATCGCGGCAAAGTCGTCTTGGTCGACTTCTGGGCAAGTTGGTGTGGACCATGCATTGGTGAGATTCCCAACATGAAGAAAAACCTTGAGCTCTATGGCGACAAAGGTTTCACGATCGTGGGGATCAATATGGACGAAACGCGCGCTGCCTACGAAAAGTGTGTCGACAACAAAGAAATCAATTGGGTGAATATTCTGAGCGAAGAGGAAGGGAAGCGAGGTTGGGATGCGCCGATGGCCGACTATTATGGAGTCTCAGGCATTCCCACGGCCATCCTGGTCGATCAGAAAGGGAAAGTTGTCTCGTTGCGAGCTCGCGGAAAAGAACTCGACAGTCAACTCGAGAGCTTGCTCGGATCCAAGGTGAGCGATGACGAGCCGAAAGTTCCGTAAGTTCCCGCGATTGCTTTTTTGTTTAGCGTCTTGCCAAACGGCCAGACGCTTTTGGCTCCGGCTCTGTTTTGCCTAGTGCCACTTGTTTGAGAACATCGCGAAATGAGTTGGTAATGCTGCCGGGTTGGTTGGCTTCGCAAAGGCCAGCCAGCCTGTGGACTTCGTCGGAATCGGTAATCTCACCCAAGGTTTGGGTTTGTCCCGGCTGGTGGCTGATCAACAGCAGCTTGCTCCCGAATCGCACAACATACATTTGTTGGCGTGGCGCCATCGGCGTACGTCCCATAATTTGCACGACGTCACCGGGCAGTTTGACGAACGAATGCGGTTGGGACTTCTTTATCAACCACACGACCAGCAAGAAGAAACTGATCACGACGGCCAAGGAAAAGAACATCGACAGAGTGGCTCCCCAAGCGCTCTTGGGTTTCTCCAAGGTGTTGGACGACTCTTTGGAGGACTTTCGCAATTCCAAAGGGGCTCGCGTCTTTGTTTGAGCGGGAACGGCCTCGCGCGATTCGGGGACCCAACTCGCTTTTTGAACTGGCGAAATGGCATTGGGAGGGGTCAAGCTAGTGCCCGACGGACGCACCAATTGGGGATCGTTGGTTGAGGGAGTTGGCGTTGGCGATCGGAACTGCGCCTCGGCAAATCCAAAACAATTCATGGCCAACGCGATCGACAACAGATTTATTGAACAGGAGCGAAGCCAATTCGAACGGCAGAATGGTGGGGGCTGCATGATTTTGGCCTAGCGAATCGAGTCACTACCAACGAGTTCCGCGACTCGCACGCAGAAATTGTCGTTGAGGACCAGAACTTCTCCGCGAGCTACAAGACGACCGTTGACATAGACGTCGACGGGGTCGCCAGCCAATTTGTCGAGCGTGACAACCGAACCTTTTCGCAATTGCAAGATTTCGTCGAGGTGCATTCGGGTTCGACCCAATTCGATTTTGAGATCGAGGGTGACATCGCGAAGCAGGTCCATCGAGACTTTCTCGGGTGGTCCACCTGCACCGACCAACTCTTCAAGCCGATACTGTTGCATCTTGGGTGCGCGAAGAGAATCCTCGACTTCGCGAAGAGCCGATTCGGCTTGATTGAGCATCGACTCAGCATTCGACGACGGCTTGTCGGAATGGGTTCCCGACGCCGCAGCATTTGACGCTGTACTGGATTCCGACATGTCCACATCCGTGTGTTAATGCACTTTAGTCTTCCAACACTTGGTAATCGGAAAAGCCTACGCTTAGGAGGAGCGATTCACCAAGTAACTCGGTACTTGTCGCTAATACCCGTCGCTGAATCAAGCCCAATTGATTTTCCTGAAGCTCCTGAAGGGATGCATTGCGAATCTCCAGAAACATTCTCGAACGGAATCGAAGTTCGCGTTCCGCAAACAATGCTTGCAAACGTTCGAGTTCGGCCTTTCGCAAAGTGCCGAACAATTTGAATTCAACGCGATACGGCTGATCGGCGCCCGCGGGAACAAACGAGACACTGAAAGGGTCGCCGAACGGAAATTCGACGATAGCATCCGCATCCGAGTGAGCTTCTTCCTGAGATTTCTTTGAGTCGATTTCTTGCGCGACGGCGATCAGTCTCGACTCGGCCAACGCGGCGACTTCTTCGCCCGAGGGAACCATCAAAAAGAACACGATCGTCTCTGCAACGATGACTCCGCCCACAAACATTCCGATCAGCAGTTTGCCCTTCAGCCCACCGCCAGATGCGGGTGCAGGCGTGTCGGAACCTTGTGCGTCTTTGGATTTTTTGGCGGGCGCGGCTGCTTTTTCTTTTTTAGGGGCGGACAAACTAGGCTGGTTGCAAGAAGGGATCTATCGAAACGAACTTCCACTGTAAAGTAGGATACAAACGCGATGAGGAACGGCCAGCGTGCGTTAATGATTGCAAATCCGCGTAGAGATCGTAACGAATGCAACGATAAATCCATCAAAACGGGCGGGCAAATCGCGAACCGTTTGCGAGAGGATTTGCCAGAAGATTCGCGTTTCGCAAGTCAGGCCAATTTTAGAGGCCGTTTGCCTTTTCAATCGTTACCAGAACGTTCTTGAACATGGGTGTTCTGGACTGAGGATCGACGGTTCGGGGGACGAGCACGTTGGATTCCGGATAGTACATCATTGCATTTCCCTCTCGAATCTCGTCGAATTCGCGGGCGAGCAAATTTTCCATTCGGCCGGTTTGGCTACTAACATGCACGCGTTGGTCGTTTTCGATCCCCATTCGATGCATATCGATGGGATTGATCAGGATAACGTCGCGACGATCTTGGTTGCGATAGAGGTCGTAGTCTTCGTAGACAACCGTATTGAACTGCCCTTCGCTTCGGACCGTCATCATGCGCAGTTGGTTTTCGGAGAGTCGAGTGAGGTCCGGTAATCGGTGAGAGATGAGGTGAGCTTTCCCGTTCTTGGTTTTGAACGTGGGTTTGTGATACGTTCTGCCGCCGACTTGAAATTCTTTGCCGGACTTGTCGATGTTTTCGATTTCCTCATAGCCGGGTACGACTTTCGAAATCCAGTGTCGGATCGTGTTGGATTTTTGCATTTGCTCCCAGTCGACGGGGGTGGAATTGCCGAGCACTCGCTTTCCGATTTCGGCAATGACGCTAACTTCACTGCGTGGTCCCGGCAAACGTTTGGGACCGCCGTCACTCAATCGGACGTAGTTGAACATCGATTCCTGAGTGGTCGGTTCGGGTTCCTCATCGCGAGCTAGGACTGGCAACACGATGGTTGTTTTTGAAAGGCCGCGGGCGTGTCCGGTGTTGAGTGTGGTGTTGAGCATGACCAGCATGTCCAACTCTGCGAGCGCTTCATCGGAGAACGCGGAGTCGGGATTGGAACCGTATAGATTGCCGCCGAGACAAAAGCCAAATTTCAGTTCGCCTCGTTTTGCGGCTTCCATGCAGTCCATGGTGTCGCGACCAGCGGTGGTGGGCAAAGTAACGCCAAATTTGTTGGTCAGATTGGCAAACAGTTCGGCTTTGAGTTTCGGAGTCACTCCGACCGAACCGATCCCCTGGACGTTGGAGTGGCCTCGAATGGGCATCACACCCGCTCCTTTGCGACCGATCATGCCGCGGAGCAATGCGAGATTCGTGATCGCTTGGACGTTTTCTACGCCGTTGATGTGGTGGGTGATACCCATCGTCCACGAGAAAACAGTGCCCTCGCTTTCCGCATAGACGGCTGCGATTTCTCGAATGGTCGATTCCTCGATGCCAGATTTTTCGCAGATCTCTTGCCAAGGGGTTGCGTTCAATCCCGACAAATGGGCTTCTACGTCATTGCAGTGTTGCTGCAAGTATTCCAAATCATGCTTGCCCATCTCCACGATGGCTTTGGAGATGCCGGTGAGCAATGCCAGATCTCCACCGATATGAGGCTGAACATAGTGGGTGGCGATTTTGGTCCCGAAGAATAAGCTGATAGGATCGCTTGGTACTTTGAAATTGACCAGTCCGAGTTCTCTCATCGGATTGATGACGACGATCCGTCCGCCTCGACGTCGCAAGTGCATCATCGTGGTCATGAGCCTAGGGTGATTGCTGGCCGGATTTCCGCCGATGATAAAAAGAGTGTCGCAATGGTCTAGGTCCTCTAGGACAAGCGTGGCTGTTCCTGTTCCAAGGGTGGACTGCAATCCAACCCCGCTCGCTTGATGGCAGTAGAAACTGCAATTGTTCACATTGTTGGTTCCGTAGAGCCTTGCCATCAGTTGCAGGAGAAACCCGGCTTCGTTGCTGCTGCGACCGCTGAAGTACCAAAAGGTCTCATCAGCAGTGAGCTGTTTGAGCTTGGTCGCGATGCGATCGAAGGCTTCGTTCCATGTGATCGTTCGGTAGTTTTCGTTTCCGTGTTCGTAGAGGATTGGCTGGATCAATCGGCCGCTGGCTTCCAGTTGTCTGGGCGACCAGTTCCGCATTTGAGCGATGGGATGTTTCCCCCAAAAGTCGGCAGTGATCGCAGGCTGCATGTCGGCCGCCATCGCTTGGATCGACTTCTTGCAGACTTCTGGAAACAAGCCTTTTTCGTTGACCATCCCGCCGTGTTGGCCACCCATCCCCAGCGCACACGTTTTGCAGGCGTTCCGCGACCGCAGTGCGCGATAGAGTTTCCATAGTCCGCCGGATTCGATTCCTTTGCGAAAAGTGTAGCGAATCGCTTGCCATCCGCCGCCTGCTGAAAGCTTTTTCATGAATGAGTCTTCGCTGAAACGATGCTCGAGAAAGGGAATTTCACATTCCAACAAGATACTCGGCTAACGCCGTACTGAGAAGTTCACGAACTCACTGCTCGCGGCCGAATCAAATCGCTGGATCTCTTTGATTTTGCCGCACGTCGACACCGCAATCGCTTGAATAAATCGATCGATCTCCTCGGTTTCTCCCTCCGCAACGATTTTGACCCGTCCGTCTTCAAGGTTTTCCACCGTTCCCGCCACTTTCCATTTTTTCGCTATTTCATTGGTATGGAATCGAAATCCGACCCCTTGAACGCGACCGGAGAAAAAAACGGTTGCACGCGATCGTTTTGGTTCATCGTTTTTCAATCAGGGACCTCGCATTGTGCAGCAAGATTTTTTGTCGAACGGCCTCGTCCAAGTCGAGTTGGCGTTGGAGGTATTGATCCATATCGTGCATGGTGGACGCGGAGCCGGCTAGATAGCCGTGATCACGGTGCCGGGTACGCCGCGATGCATCGACCAGCACTCGTTGATTTCCGATGGCGTATTCTCCAGGAGGCATGCCGGCTGCGTTCATGGAGTCGCTGATGATGATGCAGCGATCGACGCCGAGGAGATGGATCCATGAGTTCAATAGCCAGTCCGGCAAGTGAATGCCGTCGGCGATCAACGTGACGTATAGCTTTTCTTTGAGCGCGAGAACGCGTTGCATGATGTTGTCTTGCCTGTCGACTTGATGCACGCATCCATTTCCCAAATGCGTAAAACCGACCAAGCCATCGTCGAGGGCGCGCTGCAGCATTGCATAGGAAGCGTCGGTGTGGCCGGCGAAGACGATTGCCTTTTCTGCGCATAGCCGTCGAAGCACGCTGCAGTCCGGATCTTGTTCTGGAGCTAGCGTGACCAAGCGAATATGCCCGTTGCCCGCATCGAGTAAACGCATCGCGTCCCGCTCCTTGGCTGGCAAAATGTGCTGCGGCGGATGGGTTCCGTAAAAGCCGATCTTGCTGGAAAGGAAGGGGCCTTCGATGTGTAGCCCTGGGACCAGTTGACGCGTCTGGGGATGGGATTCGAGGATGGAGACGATTTTGCGGATGCGACCGCACATTGTGTCGATGGAGTCAGTGATGATCGTAGGAAGAAAACCGACCACTCCCAACTCCTGCAGTTTTTGACATGCAAACACGAACGCTTCCGGAGACATAGTGTCATCATTGAAGTCCACACCGAATGCACCGTTGACCTGCAAATCAAAGTAGCTCATCGCAAGGACCTAAACGTGATCGGCGTGACTTAAGCTGCTGTCGCTCAGCTTCGAAGCACTCTGTTGGTCTAGCACGAGAGTTACATCCGCGTGCTGCCGAAGGACCGACGCGGGGACCTGCGGCGTGATCGGACCGTCGACCGAAGCGGCAACCG
>JANODW010000563.1:0-2472 GCA_031412875.1 Pirellula sp.
CATTAAGGCGAGCGGCTGGCTCATTACTACCGTAGGATCGGACCTTTGTCCCGTCCGTTTGTTCGTTCGGGACAGTTTGTTCGTTCGGGACAGTTTGTTCGTTCGGGACAATGGTCCCAAACTACGGCTGGTATGTTTCAGCCTGCCGCTCACCTAAAGAGAATCATCGATGCTTTTATCCAATCGAAATAACCGTGCTACAGGCGGTCTGAACTTGCGAAGCCTTCATCGGTTCCCTTTCGCCGGCTATTGCGTTTTCGCTTTGTGCCTCTCCGTAGTCGGGTGCAAGGAGCAATCCACGGATCCGGCCCCAGAACCATCCGTCAGCGCAAGCGGGACGGCGGGAGCTAGCGGCGGGACTGGAGCGGACGGTGCCAGCGGGAGCAATGGGTCGGGAAGTGCGTTGGATCCGATTCAAGATCACGTGTTGGTTTTGGAGAACACGAACAGCAGCGTCTCCACACAAATCGCAGCATACTATATGAGCAAACGCGGGGTCACCAAGATCTTGAAGATCCAATGCCCCGACTCGTCCCTCAGTGCACAAAACGAAACGCTCGATTTTACTCTCTTCCAAGAAGCGATTGAGAAGCCGCTGCGAGCGTACTTGGCCAAGGATTCGAAGATCGACTATATCGTGCTTAACAAGGGCATTCCAATTCGACTCTCGGGTGCACCTGTTGGTTTTTCCAACAATCGGCCCTCGCTGGATTCCTTCATCGCAGCCTTAGACTATTTTGACAATCCCAATGCGTTGCAAGTGAAGATCGATGAAGGAGGGTTCACGGGGAAGTGCTTTGTGAACCGCTATTTCAATGCGACGGAGCGTTATTCGCATGCAAAGCATGGTGGCTACTTGGTAACGCGGCTCGATGGGTACACGGTAGAGGCTGCTAAGGCTCTCGTCGACAATGCCATCGCGGGCGAGAAATCCAAGCCCAGTGGGACTGTTTTTTTAGATGCCATGCCTTTACCAGATCCGATCGATACTTCTAAAGTGCCGTTGCTTCCTGTCAAGGATGGTCGGACCAATATGCAGATGATCAGCGGGATGGGTTTTGCCGACTGGAATGTGGATTTGTTTGCAGCAGCGGCGAGACTGGAAAAGGCGAGGGTTCCGGTCGAGATGGATCGCACCGAAAACTTCATCGGGGACAAGCAAGGGCTGATGGGCTACGCATCTTGGGGAAGCAACGACGCAAAATTTGTAATGGCCAACTACCAGTCGATTCGCTTTGTTCCCGGTGCGATCGCGGAGACAGCAGTATCGACTAGCGGCCGAACGTTTTTGCCTACGGCAGGAGGTCAATCGTTGATCGCTGAGCTCATTCAAGCGGGCGTGACGGGCGCGAAGGGGTATTGCGATGAACCGTTTTTGCCAGCCATCGCCTCGCCGACCATTCTCTTTAGCCGCTACACTAGTGGATGGAATCTCGCAGAGAGCTTCTACGCGGCATCCCGTTTCGTGGGCTGGGAAGACATCGTGCTGGGCGACCCATTGTCTGCCCCGTACGCGAAACGGTGAGCTCCCTATTTCCACAGTGCGCACGGTCCGACTCGAATGGAGTGTTTCATCATGTTTCCTATCCTGCGTCAGCAACCTATCCTGCGTGCGAGACTGGCCCTGCGTGAGAGACTGGCCCTGCAACGCGTTGGGCGGCGCGCGCGATGTTTGATAAACGCCTCCGCGATGAGTGCAGTGATCTTGCTCACGCATGCGGGCTGCAAGCCACAATCGGAAATCGATCGGGACATCGATCGCGAAAAAGCGACGACGGATTCGATGTCTAAGAACGCAACGCCCGACTCGGGGCGACCTACGGACACTGCCTCGCCGCGTACCGCAGAGTCTTCGCAAAGCAACGCAGAGTCTTTGCGAAGCAACGCAGAGTCTTCGCTGGCTGCCAGCAACGCTGCGCTGTTGGACCGTGTCTTGGTCGTTGAGAATCTCAGTAGCCCTACGTCGATGCAAATCGCCAAGTACTACATGGACAAGCGTGGCGTTAAGAAAGCCTTTCAAATTCGATGCGCGGATTCCGCACTCAGTCCCGAATCGGAGACACTTGAATTTGCGGTATATCAAGAGGCAGTAGAGAAGCCGCTGCGGGCGTATTTGGCCAACGATACCAAGATTGATTTCATCGTGCTCACCAAAGGGATTCCATTGCGGTTAGCCAATGCGCCGGTTGGCTTTGCTCCCGGGCGACCTTCGCTGGATTCGTGCATTGCGGCATTGGATTACTTTCAACGCAGCGATTGCCTTAGGACCATGATCGTCGAGAACGATCTCAAAGGAACCGCGTATGTGAATCGCTTTTGGAATTCCAAAGAACGCTTTTCGCATGCCAAACATGGAGGCTATCTGGTGACCAGACTCGATGGCTATACGGCTGCTTCCGCCATGGCGTTGGTAGATAGTGCGCTGGCAGGGGAAAAGTCGAAACCCACCCGTCCGATCTTGCTCGATTCCAT
>JANODW010000564.1:0-3468 GCA_031412875.1 Pirellula sp.
CGTCCATTTGTTTGTTCGGGACACTGGTCCCAAACGACCTCTGGTATGTTTCAGCATGCCGTTCGCCTTAGGAAAGCCTGGACAGGTTCCGCTACATTCGATCACCAAGCCCGCTTGCCGGTTGGCGAAGCTTCAGGCCCAGCCTCAAGACGGTTCTCCATCTGCCCCCGAAAGCGCTGCGCGAAATCGATAGGGCGGATAGAACACGCGGACGTCAGTTCAGTTTCGGCACGCGGCTCCAAAATAGCAAAACTTTCTGTGGGTTCACGATGGCGGGCAAACATTCTTCTCTTTTTTTGACGGGGGTGCTGCGAAGAGTTTGCCAAGTGGGTATTGTGTTGATATTGGATTTGACGAGCAGGCTTGGATTCCCACTGACGAGAAACTGACTAGTGGTGTGGTGCAACAATCAATTGGATTGGATATCGAAGCGGGTTGTAGACCGATTTCTATTTTGCTTCGTGCTTCTGTTTTGTCTCATCTCGCAGGCCGCGGGTTCGGAGATCGATGATGTTAAGAACTTCTTCCGAACAGGGGATTATCCTGCAGCTATCAAAGTAGCATCGGAGCAGGTGGATAAGGGTGTATGGAACGAGTGGTGGCCACGCATCTTGATCGAGACTCATCTAGCGACAGGCGATTATGCCTCGGCGCTCAAAGCCTACGAGCGGGCCATGGATCGCTTTTCAGAAAGCATTCGTTTGAGGCTCTTAGGGGTGCGGGTCTATCGCATGAACAACTTGCCCGCAAAGGCGAACGAGCAGTTAGCATTTTTAGACACCATGTTGGTTCGGGCCCCTTGGCGGTTCAGCAATCGCAGCGATCTGGTTCCTGTCGGCGAGTTTTTTCTCGCGCGCGGCGAGGATCCTAAAAGTGTTCTAAAGAACTGCTATGACATGGCAGTGAAATCCACCAATCCGGCCGAGGTATTCGAAGCGCATTTAGCAACGGCCCGTATGGCCATCGAAAAGAATGACGACAAAGTTGCTTCGCAGGCGCTGGCGAAAGCTCTCAAACTGGATGAGACCGAGCCTGAACTGTTCTATTTGCTGGGCAAGAGCTGGCAAGGAACCGACCCAGCAAAATCGAGCGAGTATTTCGCGAAATCGATTGAACTGAATCCTCGTTACGTCCCCAGTTTGATTCATCGCGCTGAATCGAGGATGTCCGCAGAAGACTACAAAACCGCCGAAGCGATTCTGACCGAAGTGGAGCGGATCAATCCAAAACTTCCAAAGCTTTGGGCATTGAGAGCGGCCATCGCGCACTTGGAAGGCCGCTACGAGGCGGAAGGAGAAGCAAGGCGCAAAGCACTTTCTCCTTGGCCTCTTAACCCAGAAGTGGACAGCGTGATCGGCACTCAGCTTTCGATGCACTATCGATTCAGCGAATCGGTGGAGTACTTGCGACGGTCCTTAAAAATGGACCCCGAATATACCCCTGCAAAAACACAACTCGCACAAGATCTTTTGCGTCTAGGGCAGACCGACCAAGGCTGGGAAATTGTCGAAAACGTGCGAACGTCCGATCCGTACGATGTCACCATTTATAACCTCAAGCGGCTCAAAACCGAGCTCGAAACATTCGCGACACTCGAAGCCCCAGGTTTCATTGTTCGAATGGATGCCCGGGAAGCGCGTATTTACGGCAGTGATGTCTTGCAGTTGTTGAGTGAAGCCCGTGAAGTTTTGACGGCAAAGTATGCAGTGCAACTCGAAGAACCTATCTTTGTAGAGATCTTTCCAAAGCAAAGGGAGTTTGCAATTAGGACGTTTGGGTTGCCCGGTGGAGAAGGTTTTTTGGGGGTTTGTTTCGGTAGATTGATTACAGCCAATTCACCAGCCGCTTTGCAAGTCGACTCGAACTGGAAGTCGGTTCTTTGGCATGAGTATTGCCACGTCGTTACTTTGCAAAAGACCAAGAACAAGATGCCGCGATGGCTTTCCGAAGGCATCTCCGTCTACGAGGAACGGCTGCGCAATCCAACTTGGGGACAGTCTATGGATGCAACCTATCGCGAAATGATCCTTGGCACCGGTTTGGTTCCCGTCAGTCAACTCAGCAGTGCCTTTTTGCAACCCAAAACACCATTGCATTTGCAGTTCGCATATTTTGAATCTTCGTTGGTTGTGGAATATTGGATCGAAAAGTACGGTATCGCGGTCATGCGTCGCCTTTTGGACGATTTGGCGATTGGTATGCCTGCGGCTGAGGCGCTCAAACGAGCCCCTGGAAGTTTGGAATTGCTCGATAAAGAATTTCGCGACCACGCGATGGCACTGGCTGCTGACTATGGGCGAGGTGTGGATTTTGAAAAAGCGGATCCCGCGGAAAAGGTAGATGCAGTCACTTGGTTGGCCGAGCATCCCGACTCGTATTGGGCACTGATGAGCCAGTGCAGAGAGATGATCCGGGCAAAGAAGTGGGACGAAGCGATCGAGGTCGCTGAGAAACTTAAAAAGTTGCTTCCGCAGGAGAGTTCCAACGACGGCGTCTATGGCATGTTGGCAACCATCCACCGCGGACGTGGGAACGAAGCGGACGAGCGATCCGCTTTGATGGAACTCACCGAGAGATCATCCGATTGCCGAGAAGCGTTGCTCAGGCTGATTGAGATCGATGAAAAGAAGAAGGACTGGACGTCACTAGTCAAATGGTCGGAAATGCTGCAATGCATCAACCCGATCCGGAGCGATCTTCAAGCGGTGCGAGCGTTGGCCTATGAGAACTTAGACAACCGCGACAAGGCCGCTGAAGCTCTAGCGGCCTGTCTCGAGCTGCAACCGACGGACCCGGCCAATATCCATTTCCGACTGGCTCGAGCGTTGTTCGCGACTGGGAAAACGGAATCGGCAAAGCGACAAGTATTGATGGCCCTCGAGGAATCCCCCCGGTACAAAGCAGCATTGGAACTATTAGTCAAAATAGTGGAAGCGAACGTCCCGACCCCTTCAGAGAAAAAGGAGGAAACGCCATGAATGGATTCAATCGACGTGCGTTGGTTTTCACGCTAATGATAGCCGGTACCTGCGCCATGGTTTGGGCCGCGCAGCAGCAATGGGGCCGACGCAGAGGCGGCGGCGCTGGTGGAAACTGGCAATCGGTCGGTCGCAATGGAGTTCCCACTTGGGAGGTAGATAAGCAGTTCAGCAAAGATGTCTTTACATTTGTGCGAATCAAATACGATTCGTGGGGACGGGGAGGGTGGTTCGTCGATTTCCGCGATAGCGATTTGAACTTTTCTTTGAGGCTTCAGCAAATGACGTCGCTCAAGGTCAATCCGGAGCCGATCGTTTTAGAACTGACAGATCCGAAATTGTTTGACTACCCGTTCATCTACATTATCGAGCCTGGATCGTTGGAATTCCGCCCTGGGTTCGCATCCTTTCCCGATGATTGTCAGAGACTTCCATCGCGTAATCGGCGTGGAGGCACGGAAGCAGATCCTGGAACGCGAGGAGCGGCTGC